>NZ_JACUZX010000031.1:0-72799 GCF_014851575.1 Rhizobium sp. RHZ02 | reverse complement strand
CGAACGACGAACTGCTGGCCTTCCTCGAAGCGCTCTGATTATGCCGAACTACCGCATGGCCGAAACGAGGCTCGACAACGGCTAAACTCGGTCATGCGGCATAATCCGGCCCACGGCATAATGCGTCTTATGCCGATATCGGCATAAGACCCATTGGACATCTTCAAAGGATCGGGTCGGGCGTGATCTGTCGCGTTACAGCAAGGACCGCAGCGAAAGGGCCCGGGAAGAATTGATCGCCGAGCTTGGCAGCTGCTTTTTATGCGCGGATCTCGGGCTCGTTCCCGAGCTCGAACCACGACCGGACCACGCCTCCTACCTCCAGTCCTGGCTATCCGTTCTGGCTGACGACAAGCGGGCAATATTTCAGGCGGCGGCACACGCACAGCGCGCGGTCGCATTCCTTCATGGCCTACAGACAAGGGCATTGGAAATCAGGGACGCAGCTTGGACGGCGTAGTTCAGAGGATGCGCTCCGAACGGTCGCCAGCTACGATGGCGGCCGGTTCATCTGCCTGGTCCGTTTCGGGAATAGGATCGTCGGCCATCCGAAGGTCATCCTCCAGGCGATGATTCGCGGGGCAACTCTATCGCGGCAAGTTCGTCCCGCAAGCGGACCTTGGTCGGAGGTCATGCGAGGAATGTGCATATCTTTATCCTAGCTCTGACAGTTTGCTGACCAGCTGCGGCCGTTCGCCTGGATTTCCCGGTGCGGGCCGCCATTGCCATATCCCTTTCCCTTGACGACAGGGCTCCATTCGCGGGCTCGATGAGGCATGTCTGGCCGGAGAGCGGCTACGCCTCGCTCGTGTTCCCGCAACGGCGCTCCGAAACTTTCATCCCCTGCCGGCTGCGCCGTCATTCCTCGCGAGACAAGAAAGTGTCTCCACGCCGCCCTCCACGTTGTTCCGGCCCTACGGGTGCGGTCCGATCATCCCCGGCCTTTGCGACTGCCATCGAGGCCGCAATGGAGCGGCCCGAAACAGCGAAAAGGAATACGACAATGGCTACCATCGGCACCTTCACCTCTACCGAATACGGCTTCACCGGCTCGATCCGCACCCTCGCCCTCAACGTCAAGGCCCGCATCGCCCGCATCGAAAACCCCTCCGACAAGGGCCCGCAGTTCCGCATCTTCGCGGGAGCCGTTGAACTCGGCGCCGCCTGGCAGAAGCGCTCGGAGCAGACCGACCGTGACTACCTCTCGGTCAAGCTCGACGATCCGAGCTTCCCGGCTCCCATCTACGCGACGCTCTCCGAGGTCGAAGGCGAAGATGGCTACCAGCTGATCTGGTCCCGGCCGAACCGGGACTGAGAACTCCGGCCCCGCCCGAAAGGGCGGGGTCATCCCCTCCGCGGAAATCTAAAGCCGGATCAGGCTTCGAACCTGGTCCGGCTTTTTTTGCTGCCACACGAGAGGGAGGGATAGCTGCTCAGAAACCGGGAGTGTGCCGCTCGCGCATGCCGGCCTCAAGGATGAGCGGTTCCCCCAATTTTCTCCAGCCGCCTGCGGCGCCTTCCGAAAATCGGCTCCCCCACTCCCCGGCTCCGCCGGTCGCTTGCGCGATCCATGACCCCATCATCCCCTCCCGGCCGCTGTCGTCGTTTTTCACACTCAAGGAGATCAGACGATGACTTACGATATCGAAATCCAGATCGAGGAACTTCGGGCCGAGCTCCGTAACGCTTGCGACGCCGGCGAGCGTCGCCAGATCCAGGCCGAGCTGGATGTCGCTCATGCGGAGCTTGCAGGGGTCGTCGCCCTGCAGAACGAGACCGTCGATCGGGAGCCGCCTTACTGAGGGGCAACCGACAGCATTGCGCCATTGTCGACGGTTGCGGTTCTCCTGTGATCCCATTTCATCGACATCAGGGATGGTGCGTTTCGAGCGTCATGCCGCAACCTGATGCCGCCAGAATTTTCCCCGCCTTCGGCTTCCTCGCGCAGCAAAATTCAGTCGTCCTGGTCCTCCGCTTCGCTGCGGTCGTTCCGATGCAGCACTCCTTCCCGATCCGCATCTCATCCCCGCGATGAAACGCAATCATAGGAGAAACATCATGCAACAGCTCGCCAAGTTCCTCACCGCTACCGGCCGTCGCCTGCGCGCTCTCGGCAAGGTCATCGGTCACTTCTTCCGCAAGGGTAAGTTCGGCCTGAAGGTCGCGATCAAGATCCCCTTCTTCGTCGACATCGAGGTCAACTTCGAGACCGATTGGAACCGGCGCCCATAAGGCGCCCCGGCCCGCTCTGGCGAGCCGGGTCCTCAGCACCATGGCTCGCGCCGACCTGACCAGGTCCGTGCCAGGCCTTCCGAGACAAGCCGATCGCCGAGGCTTTGGCCGTCCCGGACAAGAACACGGAGCTTACGGCCGTATCGATCCGTATCGCGGCCTGGCCACGCCTGGAGTTGGAATGGCCCTTCGTTGACGAGCTCGACCAACCGATCTGTTGCCTCGTTGCCGAGTGCCAGTTCCGACGCGCATTTCGGGGTGCTGATCTCCGGGGCGTCGATATCGGCAACTCTCACCTTCTGGCCGCTGATCCACAGCGTATCACCATCGACGACACAGTTGTAACGGGCGCCGGATGCACATTTGGGGAACATTGCGGGTTGACCGGATTGCGCCGCTTCAACTTGCGGGACGGCCGAGATGGCCCCTAGCAGAACGGTGGCGGAAATGACGCCTGTTAGAATTGATTTCACCTGATTGCCCCAAGCTCGATGACAGTAGAAGGAGCGGAACTATCAGATTCGCGGGTTGCTGCTGACCTCGTTCGATAGCCTCGGGCGCGCTTCTGTCGGGTCAGGTCCAGGAAGAGTGCAACCGCATCCTGCTCCCGCTCGAAGTGATGGATCAATGTCTGGCCCTTGGCGCCGATCCGGCCCCATCGCCGGGTCAGGCAAAGTTCACCAAACAGGTTGGCGTCGATCGACATCGAATAGAAGCGAGCCATGTTCTTGGCGCGGTCCATTCGTTCGACATAGAGCTGGTAGGGCTGTGCGATCATGACCGAGAATCGCGCGTACGGAGTCTGCGGTCCAACGACAATTATGAATCGGTTTCGCATGATCGATTCAAGCTGGTGAAGCTTTCGAAGCGTCAGGTCTTGGGCGATCCGCCTTCGTCGTACGGCTCTATTCGCCACGGCGAACGAAGCCCGCAAGCGGTCTTCGCCCATTCGGGTCACGATCCTCTCGCGGTCGCGCCGGCATTGATCAATACCCGAGATAGCCGAGGATATCCGCACCATAATATTCGCCCTCCCCATCGGCGTGAGCAATGACCTCACCAGTGGATTCATCGACCAATGCCTTGTCATCTTCTCGGACGGCCGCCGCCACCTCGTGGATGCGGCATTCCTCGATCGCCTCCTCGGCCGTAACCTGCGCCTCACAGGCTTCCCAATATCGCATTGCCGGATCCTCCTGCGTTCAGATCGGTTCGGGCGAAACGGGGTCGTCGACACCCGCTGCGCGCTGCTGAAACCTGTTCTCGCCAACGCAGGACTTCATGTCTGATCGGCGGAACCAGATCGCGCGGCCGCATCTCAATGGCGCATTGCCGGCGGTGAAGACGATCTGCTCGTCCGCGCGCATGCGCAGGACTTCGTGCGGCTGGATCAGCTGTCTTGAGGCAAGCTGCTTTGATCGGGTTCGTGACGATCCGCGTGATTGGAAACTGCGGCTGACCTGGTCGATTTCGACCGTCGTCGTACCGCAGCGGCGTGAGATATAGTCGGCCGTTTCCGGATCGTTGATCGCCGCAAACGAGATCCAGCTGGCGCTCTCGAACCACTTGCTAGACGCGTCGCGCCCACCATAGGTTTCCCGCAGCTGGCCGATCGACTGGTAGATCATGGTGAGCGTGATACCGTACTTCCGGCCGGCATCGCGCGCCGTCTCCAGCACCCGCATGTAGCCGAGTCTTGCGACCTCATCGAGGAGAAACAGTGCCCGGCCCTTGATCGCTCCGTCGCGATTGTAGATCGCGTTGAGGAAGGAGCCGATGATGACGCGCGCCAGGCCGGCATGAGTTTCCAAGGTCTTGAGGTCGATGTTGATGAACACGTCGGTGTCTCCATCGGCCAGCGTCTCGGTGGAGAAGCTGGCGCCCGACACCAGGGCGCCGTAGTTCGCATAGCTCAGCCAATGCGTTTCCTTGATCGCATTGGCGTAGACGCCGGAGAAGGTCTCGGGCGTCATATTGACGAAGGCGGCGACATTCTCCTTCACGAAGTCGGACGCTGAATTGTCGTAGATCTCCTGCAGGCGCGCGCGGAGTTTTGGCTCCGGCTCGGAAAGATTGGCGCGAACCTGCCGCAGGGTCTGGTGCTTCTTATCCGTATGCCCGGACAGACAAACGTCGGCGATCATGGCGGTCAGAAGCTGAAGACCCGATGCGCGAAAGAAGTCGTCGCGAACGCCGGTCGCGCGACCGCTGTCGCTCATGATCCATGACGCGACCGCTGCGATGTCCTCTTCTTTGGTGCCGCCGTGGCGACCGATCCAGTCGAGCGCGTTGAAGCCGGAACCGGCGTTCTTCGGATCGAGGACGATCACGCGCCGGCCTGCCTTGCGCCGGTGCTCCATCACCATCGGCGCCACCTCGTTGGACGGATCGAGCACGACGAGCGAGCCGCCCCATTTGAGCGCCGTCGGGATCGTGACAGAGGTCGTCTTGAAACCACCTGAACCGGCGAAAACGATCCCATGCGATGAGCCGAACGAGCCGTCGAAGCAGAGCAGCGGTGCGGAACCTCCCCTCCCCCAGGAAAGCGGCTCACCGGCCCGAAACGACGTGGCGGCCGGATCGTCGCGATCGACACGATATCGCTCGCCGATGACGATGCCTCCTGTTTCCGGAAAGAGTTTCTCCGACTCTTGCATCGTCATCCAGTCCGCTTCTCCGTGCAGGGCGCGTTTTCCTTGGATGCGCCTTGGCTCGCTTCGCGCGAAGGCCGCATTTCCCATTCTGGCAACGCGCAGAGCGAAGAATACCCCGAGGAGCGTGACGGCCGATCCTGCGATGGTCGAAGGGTCGGTATAAGACAGAAGGGTCCTGCCCGCGGGCACCTGACCGGCAAAGGCCAGCAGCCGCGATCCCTCGCGAAGGCCAGCGACGACGATGACGCCGAAACCGCCCGCGGCAACGCTCCAACCGGTAGCCTTGATGTTGATCGATCCCTTCGTGCCGAACAGGAATATGACGCCACATGCGCCGGCCAATGCATAGGGCAGTGCGAGCCCGATCCGCCCGAGCATCAGCTTCGCATGATCGGTCGTTCCGTATGCCGAGAGCCAGCGTTCGATGCCTGGGAAAGTCAAAGCGATTGCCAGCATTGCTACAGCCGGAATAGCGCCGACAAGGATCCTATTAGGCGTCATCGGCGAATGCCTTCGCACCGAGTTCACTTAGACGAGTTCGCTCCGCCTCGTCAGCCCTGATCCGCGCGCAGGCATCCATCAGAAGCCCGAGCAGGAGCGCACGTTTCTCGTAGCGCAGGCCGGCCTTGACGATCAGGCCGCCGAGCTCGATTTTCTCCCGCGCGTCTTTTTTCCGAGCCTCGACCGTCGACATCTTCTGCATTCGCTCAAGCCTCAGCAGACTGGCCCGCAGCCTCGCGAGCGCCGTTCGGCGGGGTGGTCGCAGGTTTGCGCCCCTGAGCCGGTTTCGTTTCTCCGCGAAACCGAGCCGCGACCTCTTCGAACGCCGACAGCAGTTCACCCTCCTCTATCTCGATCTCCCCGAGCCCCGCACGCAGCGCGATACGCCCGATGCGTTCGGCATCGCGTGTTTCCGCTTGCTTCAGCTGTTCCTGCAGGCGAGCAATCTCCTCCCGGATCTTGGCAGTTGGCTTCTTCATGGGCGTCGCTCCTCATTGCTTATGGTTCGATGAAGACGAACCCTGCCCCGAATTTTCTCCCGCTGGAAAGGTGCAATGTTGCACCTCGCCAAAGCGTCAGCATTTGGCGAATGATCCCGCCGTTCCGAAGGAGCGGATCCAAGGGCGCAATTATACGTCGCTCACGCGACGCCCTGCTCACGGGCACTGGCGGGGCCGACCGCTTCCGACGAAGGCATTGAAAATGTTCGATCTTAGGAGCTTGTCTTCGTCGTGGCCGTCCCGCATTTCTCAGTCAGCATCGTTGCCCGCGGTTCCGGCCGCAGCGCGGTGCTGTCGGCGGCCTACCGGCACTGCGTCAAAATGGAGTTCGAGCGGGAAGCCCGGACGATCGACTACAGCCGCAAGCAAGGGCTGCTGCACGAGGAGTTCGTCATTCCGGAAGACGCGCCCGATTGGCTGCAGTCGATGATGTCAGATCGTTCGGTCTCCGGCGCGTCAGAAGCTTTCTGGAACAAGGTCGAGGCCTTCGAGAAGCGGAGTGATGCCCAGCTCGCCAAGGACGTCACCATCGCGCTGCCGATGGAGCTTACTGCCGATCAGAACATCGCGCTTGTTCGCGACTTCGTCGAGCGCCACATCACCGCCAAAGGTATGGTCGCCGACTGGGTGTTTCATGATGCTCCAGGCAATCCGCACATCCATCTGATGACCACCTTGCGGCCACTGACCGAGGACGGGTTCGGCGCAAAGAAGGTCGCGGTGCTGGGGCCTGACGGCAAGCCGGTTCGCAACGACGCGGGCAAGATCGTCTATGAGCTTTGGGCGGGAAGCGCCGACGATTTCAATGCCTTTCGCGACGGCTGGTTCGCCTGCCAGAACCGACACCTGGCACTCGCCGGTCTCGACATCCGCGTCGATGGGCGCTCCTTCGAGAAGCAAGGGATCGAGTTGACGCCGACCATTCATCTCGGCGTCGGAACGAAGGCGATCGAGCGGAAAGCAGACGGCGGGGAGGAGAAGGTCGCGCTCGAGCGGCTGGATCTGCAGGAAGAACGCCGCGCCGAAAACGCCCGGCGGATCCAGCGCAATCCGGAGATCGTGCTGGACCTGATCACGCGGGAGAAGAGCGTTTTCGACGAGCGCGATGTCGCCAAGATACTCTATCGTTACATCGACGATGCTTCGCTTTTCCAGAACCTGATGGCGCAGATCCTGCAGAGCCCGCAAACACTCCGGCTCGATCGCGAGCGGATCGATCTCGTCACAGGCGTCAGGGCGCCGCCTAAATACACCACGCGGGAGCTGATCCGGCTAGAAGCCAAGATGGCCAACCGTGCGGTCTCACTGTCCAAGCGGACGTCCCACGGTGTCAGCAAAGCTGTTCTGAACGGCGTCTTCACGCGGCATGATCGCCTGTCGGATGAGCAGAAAACCGCCATCGAACATGTCGCAGGTCCGGAGCGGATCTCCGCTGTGATCGGCCGTGCCGGTGCCGGAAAGACGACGATGATGAAGGCGGCACGCGAAGCCTGGGAAGCGGCCGGCTATCGTGTCGTCGGCGGCGCACTTGCCGGCAAAGCGGCCGAGGGTCTGGAGAAGGAAGCCGGCATCGGCTCGCGCACCCTGGCGTCCTGGGAGCTTCGCTGGAGCCAGGGCCGCAACCAACTCGACGACAAGACGATCTTCGTACTCGACGAGGCCGGCATGGTCTCTTCCAGACAGATGGCGCTCCTGGTCGAGACGGTGACCAAGGCCGGGGCCAAACTAGTCCTTGTCGGCGATCCAGAACAGCTGCAGCCGATCGAAGCGGGAGCAGCGTTTCGAGCCATCGCCGATCGCATCGGATACGCGGAACTGGAGACGATCTATCGCCAGCGCGAACAATGGATGCGTGATGCATCGCTCGACTTAGCTCGCGGCAATATCGGCGCGGCTGTAGAGGTCTATCAAGCCGCTGGCAGGTTCGTAGGTTCAGACCTTAAGGAGGAAGCCGTCAGTGACCTGATCGCCGATTGGAGCCGAAACTACGATCCAGCGAAATCCTCCCTCATCCTCGCGCACCTGCGCCGAGACGTCCGGATGCTCAACGATCGTGCGCGCGAGAAACTGATCGAGCTCGGACTTATCGACGGCGGCTATACATTCCAGACTGCCGAAGGCAGCAGGACGTTTGCGGCTGGCGACCAGATCGTGTTCCTGAAGAACGAAGGCTCGCTCGGCGTCAAGAATGGCATGCTGGCCAAGGTCGTTGAAGCATCGCCTGGTCGGTTTGTTGCTGAGATCGGTGAGGACGAGCAAGTCCGTCAAGTGAGCGTCGAGCAGCGCTTCTACAACAATGTCGATCATGGCTATGCCATCACCGTGCATCGGAGCCAGGGAGCGACCGTCGATCAGGTCAAGGTCCTCGCCTCCCTCTCCCTCGACCGGCACCTGACCTATGTTGCAATGACCCGCCACCGCGAGGAACTCACCGTCTATTATGGCGCTCGATCCTTTGTCAAGGCTGGCGGGCTGATCAAGCTACTCTCTCGCTCCAATGCCAAGGAGACGACACTCGACTATACCGGCGGGCGCTTCTATGCGCAGGCACTTCGCTTTGCCGAAGCCCGTGGTCTGAACCTCGTCAACGTCGCTCGCACAATCGCCCACGATCAGCTCCAGTGGACCGTTCGACAAGCCGCAAAGCTTGTCGAGCTCGGCGCACGTCTTGCCGCGGTCGCAGAGAAGCTCGGCCTCGGCACCGCCAAGCCAACCGCATCCCCATCACCGTCCACAAAGGAGGTAAAGCCCATGGTCTCAGGCACAACGACCTTCCCAAACTCGATCGGCCAAATGGTCGAAGACAAGCTCTCCGCTGACCCTGCGCTGAAAGCCGATTGGCAGGAGATCGCCTCGCGTTTCCACTACGTCTATGCCGACCCACAGGCGGCCTTCAAAGTGGTCAACGTCGATGCCATCCTGGCGAATGAGGTGTCGGCCGGAACCACGATTGCCCGGATTGCCGAGCAGCCGGAAAGCTTTGGCGCGCTGAAGGGGAAGACCGGTCTGTTTGCGGGGAGCACGGAGAAGCAGGCCCGCGATACAGCGCTGGTCAATGCACCCGCGCTCGCTCGCGACCTTCAGGCCTTCATCGCGAAACGATCGGAGGTCGCGAGCCGCTATGAGGACGAGGAACGAGCGATCCGCACCAAGCTCTCGCTCGACATCCCCGCCCTATCCGCATCCGCAAAGCAGGTGCTCGAACGCGTGCGCGATGCCATCGACCGTAACGATTTCCCAGCGGGATTCGAGTACGCCCAAGCCGACAAGATGGTGAAGGCCGAGCTCGAAGGTTTCGCCAAGGTCGTGGCTGAGCGCTTCGGGGAACGAACCTTCCTCCCGCTTGCTGCCAAGACCGCGGAAGGGAAGGCATTCGAGGCGGTATCTGCCGGTATGAAGCCGGCGGAGAAGAATGAGCTGCGATCCGCATGGGACACGATCCGGACCGTCCAGCAGCTGGCCGCCCATGAGCGGACGGCTGTGGCGCTAAAGCAGGCAGAAACGATGCGGCAGACCCAGACGAAAGGGTTGTCGTTGAAATGATCTCTCCCACGCAAAGCGCTCCGCGTTTAGTCCGCCAACGGCAATCGGCTACTTTCCTTATCGGCGCCTTTGGCTGCGCCATTCTTGCCGCGACTGCCGCAGGTCTTGTCGGCGGATTGCGGATCAATACGACGCCCAGCGAGCCGCTCGGGATCTGGCGCGTCGTGTCGCTCGATCGTTCCGTTCAGGCAGGCGATATCGTGTTCGTCTGCCCACCGCCCACGCCGCAGATCCTTGAGGGCAAAGCCAGAGGTTACCTGCGCTCCGGACTATGCCCGGGCGGTTTTGGACCGCTAATCAAGACGGTGGCCGCGGTCGGTGGCCAGCGGGTCGACATCGCCGCTGAAGTGATCGTCGATGGACGACCAATCGAACAGTCGCGCCTCGTCGGCCGAGATGGTCGAGGGCGACTCCTTCGGCCCTATCGAGGCGGGACCGTCCCGGCTGGCGAGGTCTTTCTTCACTCAGCCTTCGTCGGGTCGTGGGACTCCCGATATTTCGGGCCAGTCCCGGTATCCGGCGTCCTTGGCCTCGCAAAGCAGGTGCTCACCTATGCGCCGTGACTGGCTGTTCCCGTTCATCCTCGTGGTAGCTTCCGCTACGTCAGGTTATCTCGGCTGGAGTGGTTATGCCCTGGCCCTGCCTGCGGCGATTGCCTTCCCTGCACTCTGGTCGCTGGCGCGCAGTCGCAGGACCGCAGGCCTCGTCTCGGCCGCTTATTTTCTGGCGGCGTCACGAGGACTGCCTCAAGGCGTCGCCACCTTCTACCAATCCGACATTTGGCCGGGATTGCTCTTGTGGTTGGTCGCATCAGGCGGCTTCGTCTTCGTTCACGCCATGCTTTGGTCGCCCCGTTCTGATCGCTGGAGAGCCCTACGCTACGTGATCGCGATGATCCTCATGGCCCTCCCGCCGTTCGGGATTGTCGGATGGGCGCATCCGATCACAGCGGCCGGCATTCTCGTTCCAGGATGGGGTTGGATCGGGCTTGCGGCAGTGGCAGCCGGTCTCGCAATCATGACGACACGCTATCGACCGGCTGCAGCCATGGCCCTCGTAGGCTTCTGGCTCTGGTCCGCCGCATTCTGGACCGCTCCGGAAATAGGGCTGGGTTGGCAGGGCGTCGACCTCCAGCTTGGCAAAAGTCTTGGTCGGGACAACAGTCTTGATCGACATCGTGACCTTGCTGCAATACTGCGCGATCAGCGCCGTCCAGCCACCACCTTCATGCTCTTGCCCGAAAGTGCTCTCGGGTTCTGGACGTCATCGGTCGAGCGCCTCTGGCGGCGGGAGCTTGCCGGTTCCGACGTTTCCCTAGTCGCGGGCGCGGCGGTGGTCGATCCAGAGGGCTACGACAACGTGCTGGTCCGCGTCTCGAAAGACGATAGCGAAGTCCTCTACCGTGAACGGATGCCCGTCCCAGGCTCGATGTGGCAGCCGTGGCTTCCCTTGCTTGGGAAGAGCGGCGGTGCACGGGCGAACTTCTTCGCCAATCCCGTCGTCACTGTCGGCGGACTCCGTGTCGTCCCGCTGATTTGCTACGAGCAACTCATCGTCTGGCCCGTCCTGCAGTCCATGCTTCACGATCCAGACCTCGTCGTCGTCGTCGGAAACGACTGGTGGACCAAAGGGACCGCAATGATCGGCATACAGCGCGCCAGCGCCGTGGCTTGGGCACGGCTGTTCGGCAAACCTCTCGTGATGTCCTTCAACACCTGATCTGGAGCAAGGACCATGGACGCTGCCCTCATTGCGAAATGCGCCGATCCAAGCCTTCCCCCCGCTATCGTCGAACAGTTCATTTCGGCCGTCGGTTCCGACGATCCACTCGCCGTCACCGTCAAGGCAGATGGTAGGCTGGTTCTCATCCCCAAACCTCGTTCGCCCGACGAGGCCATGGATGTGGTCAAAGACTATGTCGGTCATGCCATCGTACGGGTCGGCATCACCCAGTTCCCCGCGGGTGTTGGCGTCGACGACGCATCACAGCTTCAGCCAGACATGTTCGACGCCTGCGCGAATTTGCGAACAGGGACAGGCATATTTGCAAAGGTCGCCCGGATCGTCACCAAATGGTACGGCCGCCCCACGAACAAGGAGCTTCTTCCGCAGTTGGTCGACGATACGATCTACGCTTGGAAGACGGGCAGTTTCGAGGGCGACAACGTGTTCCGTGCCCACGATCCTGGTGGCCCGACTTTCTTTGGTACACGTTCAGAAAAGCCTGCTGAAGGTGCGGATCCCGTGGCGCCTCCCGCGGAAAGTGAAGATTCCTCACAAATGGCCGAGCCGGATAAGGCTACGGAGGCAGGAATGAGGATCGATCTTTCGAGGATCGGCGGGCAAAAATAACGAGCGCTGCGCATGGGTCAGCGTCAGGGCGAAACCGGAGAGGTGAGCGCTGGCGTTTCGCCTCGCGGAAGGAAGAAGCCTTTGATACATGCGTCATGGCGAACGGCGATCTGCGTGTGGGTACGTTCGTGAAAGCGAGCGCCATCGTAGATCTCATTACCTTCGGGAAACAGCCCTCGAACGGTGTCGAATGCCGGAAGTGCGGCTTCCTTCGCGATCTCGTGGACGTAATTGATAACGGCGCAATCCAGCTTCCGAACCAGTTTGTCGGAATTCTTGTCACCCTTGGCATCGGAATTCACCGGCATTTTGCCGCCGGTGGCTTCAATCTGGCTTTTCAGCATGAGATAGCTGGTCTGGATCAGGGGGACGTACTTCCGGGTGATCAGGTCCAGACAGTTGCCGAGATCGATAATTGCGCCGAGCACGAAGGGCTCTTTATAAGCGCCGGATTCAGCTTTCAGCGTCGCCCATTCGATCGCTCGCTCGGGGTCGTTTTCCCAAAAGTAGATTCCAGAACCGAGCCAGTCATACGCCTTTTCGCTCGGAAGAAGGGGCGATGCGCCGGTTAGCGCAGCCATACCCACGGCCTTGTCACAGCCGTGGTAGCCGAGAGCGTATGCAGGATAATTGGAACTCAAGCGGCAGCCGCTTCCTCAGTGTCGTCGTCGCGCGCATATTCTGGGGCAAGTTTGCCATCAGCAGACACAATGCCGGCGTCCATCAGATGACGGCGTGCATCGTCTGGCGACTTGGCGGCGTCTTCAGCCCGCTTTTCCATGAGCGCGATGAGCGCCTCCAGCTGGATGTCTGTCATCGTCGAGGCCCTCCTGAACCAACTTCTTGTAGTTTATTACATGGATTCCTGCATAAGAGCAAACTTGGACGGGGCGTGGCGCCAAGCACTAGTTTGTAACGCGGACACGCTGCAAACGTTCATTTTCGATTGCTGGGTACTCGGCCAACTCAAGACAGGAACCGTTTCAAGCTCAAACCGGCATACAAAATGTATGGCAGCTTCCCGAGGGAATAGTGGCCGCAATTTAGTTTCAGGATCTGCGGTCGGCCGCCGGCGTTTTTCAAACTGCGTACCAGGTTTTCCGATAGCTCCGGCATCACAACCGTGTCTCTCTTAGCCAGTACCACCTGGAGATGGAGATCCGGCCGCGCCAAACGATGCGCATAGTTTTCGAGATTGAGTGGTCCCCATGCTCTTCTGAGATCGGCCAGCTCGATTTCTGACTCGAGGCTGCTCCGGATGGATCGAGTCGCACGACCAGTCCACACCATGTCCGCAAGGCTTCCACCCGTAAGGAAAAGCGAAGCCTTCGAAACGTTCGGATCATGTGAGGCAATCATTCCTGCGACCCAGGAACCGAGGCTCATGCCGAGAACCGAGATTTCCCGATAGCCCTCGCTCTTCAGCCAGCGGATGAGTTTTCTTCCATCACATACGGCCTGCTTTACGGCTTGAATCGTTCGACCAAGGTTGGCGCTCAGCATGAAATCCGCGTGCAATGAACCAGGACGGCTACGCTCGAAGTGATAAGGCATTGCGATCTCGACGACTGTGATGCCGCGCCGTGACAAAAAGCTGGCAATTTGAGCGTTTCGAGCCCGTGCGTTCCAATGGTGAAAAATCACCAGTGCCTTGTCGAGGGATCCACTTTTGGTGATTTTCGCCCAGACGATATTGTTCTCTGCGACATCGGTGGAAATGTCCGATGGGAATTTAACCCAATGCTCTCGCACTTCGAATCGTTGATCGCCGCCGTTTTGCTCATCAAAAAACGTTGGGTCAGTCGAAGCTTCATCTGCGCGGGCACAAAATTCGCGGATACTGTCGATTTTCTCACCTGGAAAGGCACGGTCTGCATCAAGGATGAAACTCGTCGTTTCCTTCCCGTCCTCACCGCGTCGCGCCCGCTGTTCATCCCACCGATCAAGCCAGCTAAGATACAATTTGTTTGCTTCCTATTTCGCTGGATCTCCGACCACCAAGGCCAGGATCAATCAGGCTGAATACCGCGACCAGCACACCGATGCCCAGAACGATCGAGAATCCCACGAATGCATCTACCAGCAGGTAGCTGGCAAACAGCAATGTCACGACTGCCGACATCTTCCAGAGCGGCACATGAAATCGCTTGCCGATACCTCGCAGGCAGATCGAACCGTAGACAAAGACAACGATGGTCGAAAGTGCAACGAGCAGGCTGCTGTAATGGGTAGGCATCCGATAGTGGAAACCATTGCTGACACCATCACGTCCCGCCAGCGCTGAAGACATATCCCCGATCAACCAGTTGAGGATGTTTTTGGCGTTCGATGTGAGATAGGAGCTCTGAGCCTTCATGCACAACGCGACCAGAAGGCCTAGAATTGTGCAACGAAATATCCCACGCATTAATCTCAAGCAAAGCTCATAGACTTCGCCTTGAGATCCAACCTGCCGAAGGATCTTTGCTTCCAGGTCAATTTTCCTGAGATCATGGATCATCGTGTGGAGCAAAATGAGCCCGGCAAAAAATAGATAAAAGCAGAGGCACATATAGAGGTAAGCGAGGGCAGTGAACGCGATCGACACCGGGACCGAAATAACCTCCGGTCGCACAATTGCCAGCGTGCCCCAGCTTGTCGCATAGTCTGCTCCGCCTTCCAGCAATGGGATCAGGCAAACGCCAATCCATTGAAGAACACCGGCGAACAACACACAGATCACGAACACTGCCCAATATGAAAAGGAGGACCCCTCCACATTGCGTGCCCAGTCATCGTCGCTTGTCGTCGTCTCGCTCCACGCCCACAGCTTCACGCGGCCTTCCTTTGTCCAAAAAGCGAGTAGCTCTGTGACAAGTGCGAAAAACAGCGGCAACAGCACCATGAAAAGGAAGGTCCAATTCGGCGCCCAGAGAAATCCAACCTCTTTCGCAACGTTATCCGCGCGGAGGTAAATCGCGCTGTGGATCCCCACAATATAGGACAGAAAGCCGAGAGCGGAGGCGCCTGCAAACACAGACGCGGGCAAGTTCAGCGGCGAGCCGCCGCTAAAAAGGGTCTCCGATTTTCGCGCTAGGCTGAAGCGCTGCTTCTTCCGATCGCCTTCGGATTCGGCATCGGCAAAGGCATCGGGTGTAAGCTCGACCAGTGACGACTGCTCGTCGTCAACCGTGGGGTCTGTCGGCACATCTGGACGCTCTGGTGTGCGGTGGTCTGTCTTCTTTGCTTCCCGTCTCTTGGCCTGCAGCCGCGCCTGAGCGGCACTTAGCTCGACCTGCCATGCGGCCGTGGCTTCCGGATCATCGCACCCAAAAACCCTCGCGAGCCAGCGAATGTTCGCCGCGCTAATTCCCCTGTCGTTTTCCTGAAACCAAAGCTGCACTGTCCTCAGATCAACCCCAGCGCGGTTCGAATCGATCTGTGAGATCGCCTCGGCAAGCAGCTCGGGCGTCCACGGGCCCGCGGGAAATCCGTCTTCACCGAGTGCTCTGCCCGCGCCAGCCGCAGCCAGTTTCTTGAACAATTCCTTCCAATCGCTGCCGTCATTTGGCGGCGGCAGAAATAATTTTCCATTCTGAAACAATCGGTTACCAGTTCTGATTTCGTTTCGTTTCGCTGCACTTCATATTACATCGTGCCAAATCACTCAATCACCCCTTATCGAATTCAGGTTGGATAAATTTCGCGCAAACGCAAAGCGAGTGGTCGACATGACCGAATGAATGAATCAACCTCAGGCTGAGTTGGTGTGCGCGCGTTGCGCTCGTTAAGTTGGCAGAGAAGGTCGGGCAGGAGCAGCACTGAATGGAGGGGATTGGATGAACCAACTTGTCGCGGGGCTTTTAGAAATCAGCGCTGTCGCGCATGACGATGCAACGCTGAGAGCCGCCCTGGCGGATTTGGCAGAAGGGTTCGAATTTTCCGGCTACGACTATGCCAAAATGCTGCCGGGCGACTTTTACGTGATATCGAACCTCCATCCCGATTGGCTGAAACGAAGTCGAAAGTTGGACCTGGACCGACGACATCCGATTATGAAGCGTGCCCAACAATCACGCCGCGCCTTTATCTGGTCTGATAACCCCCAAACGGGAACGCAGCTGGAGGAAGACCAGGCTTTCTATGAAACTGCAGCGCAGTTCGGGATCCGTTCAGGCATCACCATTCCAATCGCTATTTCCAGCGGCGCCATCTCAGTCCTCAGCTTCGTCTCTCCAAAGTCCGTTCTGACCGCGGAGGTCGAAATCGATCCGATCGCCGCATCCTCTGCGGTTGGGCAGCTACATGCCCGCATTGAGCAGCTAAAGATAACTCCTTCAATCCAGGAACCGTTTTACCTCTCTCCGAAGGAGGGGACCTACACGCGATGGCTTTCACTCGGCAAAACGGTGGAAGACACGGCCGATATTGAGCAGGTTAAATATAATACCGTCCGCATTGCGCTCGCCGAAGCAAGACGGCGGTACGACCTGTGCAACAACACGCAGCTCGTGGCTCTGGCAATTCGACGTGGCCTGATTTGATCAGACTTTCGGCGTTCGACCAAGGATGTTGAGAAGTGTTGTGAGCGCAGACATTTGCGCATGCATTTCGATCGTTGCTTCCAGATAGGCTAGGTGAGCGTCACTAGGCTTGTTCTCGTCGTCTCGGTCACCGGCATGGGCGACCTGGAACATTCTTTCGGCGCGGTCGACAAGCTTGCGATGTTTCTTGATCGCGCCGACCGTCAGGATTTCGACAACTTGCTGGGACTCGTTGGAGAGCAATCCGATGATTGGCCGCAGGTCGATGTCCGTGGCAGTGTCATTTCTCTCGTAACCCATAAGATCTCCCAACGCCCACGCTCAGCCTGCGGTGTACGCCTAGTTTGCTCGACTGAGAATCGAGCAACGCAGTGCGTACAGCCTTGGGAGTTATTTTAGCGATTGGCTGGGGACTCATCCACTGCAGTTTTGCAGCGATTTTTTATTTGGTCGACGGAGCCGGTATCCGTCGCCTGCACGTCACCTTCCATCGTGCTCATATCTCAGTTGCTGTAATTACCCGGGAAAATGATGTCCTGATCGACTAGGATATTGAATCGGAAGCCGGGTCGGATCTTGATTGTCGGTTGGACATTGAGGTTCTTCGAAATGGTCTGTTCCGCAACACGCCCAAAGGTCTCCGCAAAATTCCTGCGGGCGGCGTCGGAGGCCGTGTCTTGTGTGGCAAGAGTCGAGCTTTGAGGCATCGACATGTCGATCCCTGTCCCGATAAGCGCGACAAGCGCAGCCGAGCCGAAGGTCCGGAGATAGTGGTTGTCGACCTTGTCGCTGAAACCGCCATAACCTTCCGAGTCGGTCCCGGCCATACCGCCGATCTGCAGAGTCGATCCATTCGGGAAGATGATATCGGTCCAGACCACGAGCACGCGGTTTTGGCCGAATGAGACCTTGCTGTCGTAACGGCCAAGGAGCTTCGTCCCCTGCGGCACCAGCGTGTAATGGCCGGTCGCGCTATCATAGACGGTCTGGCTAGCCTGGGCAGTGATGCGGCCTGGCAAGTCGGAATTGATGCCGGTGATCAGTGTCGCGGGGATCACCGATCCACGTTTCAGTTCGTAGCGTGACTGCTGAGGCACGACCTGATTGGGCAGGTAGCCGAGATCCTTGATGTCCGCGTTGAAGAAATCTTCCTTGGACCCTTGTCCGTTCTGATCGACCTGACCCGCTGCGCCGGCTCTCAAAGCTGCTGCATAGAGATCCTGCGAGCCGTTTGGCGCGGAATTCGATTGACGCGATGCGGCAGACGCAGTGCCTGGCGCTTGTGCGGCGACATCGTTGATGTCGACTTTCAGCGGCGAGTCGAGGGCCGCGCCCCTTGCCTGAAGGCGTGCCATGCGTTGGCGCTGCTGTTCACGAAAGATCTGTTCGCGCTGTTCACGAAGCATCCGAGCATTCCACTCCTCGTCCGACTCCATGCGAGACCTGCGCGGCTCACGCAGTTCGACCTTCGGTTCGACTTCCACCGGACGGGCATTGGTCTGCTGCTGGGGGACCGGGCTCGGCTGAAATACCGGCCGCTGTTGTTCCTCCCGGTCGCCGATAATTCCATCTTTAACACCCCGCTTCAGCTGATCGGCGAAGGTCGAAGCCGGCGTGCCAGAACCGCTCTCGTTCGGGTCGTGCTGCCCAAACCTCAGCCCACGTGAGGAGAGGCCGTAAACGAGAACGGCGAGGAACAGAACCAGGATCCCGATGCCGAAGAACAGGGGCACGCGATTGAGGCGCTTCATCCCTTTCTCGTCAGCAGACTGATTTGACGTTCCCAGTTGCAGCGATTGGACCATAGTCGTCTCCGCCTGTCAGTTTCGCTTCATGAGGGAAAGGGGGCTTGCCGGCGTCGCCACGCCATTGGTGACCGAATAAGCTCGGCCGAGCTCCATCGTGTCAGTCGAAAGGCGTGCCAGCACCTGTCCGTCGGCGGCGAGGATCGAATAGGCTAGCTCGACGGGCTTTGAAACATCCTTCGCGTTTGCGCTCTTGTCATCGGTGACCATCGCAAAGCCCCAACCTTTCAAAGCGGCCTCGAGCGCGACGGCGAATTCGGATGTATCCTTGTGCAGTTTGATGGGGGGGGTCGTCGATCCAGCTTGCTCGGCAAAGCGCGCTGCCATGTCGCCGGCGATGGCGCCGGCGGCGGGCCCGGAGACGTCAGCGGGTGCTGCACTGGTGGACAGTCCGTCGGTTGCGGTCTGGCATCCGGCGAGGCTTAGGATGAAGACAATCGGGAGGAAACGTTGAAACAGCATGGATCACCCTCCCCGCCGGATCGTGATCTTCTGCTGCCTCCAGCCAACCCCGGAAATCAGGATCGCCTTGTCGATATTGTAGTCGACGATCATCATGTCGTTTTTCATCCGGTAATTGACGATGCGGTTCTGTCCTCCTGACACGACGAAGAGAACTGGCGCGTCCTGGCCGGAGATCGCGCGGGGAAACTGGATGTAGGTCTTCTGACCATCGGAATAGACCCGCTTCGGCCGCCATGGGGCGCTTCCGCTCAACGAATAGGAGAAGGCAAGCTGTTCCGGAGCCACTCCGCCGTCTGGTCCGGTCATCGCCTGGATGCGCGCATTGATATCGGAGAGTTTCGTGGCGGCATCTTCGGGATATTCGAACCCGATGCGGGCCATGTATTGTGTCGGATGCGATTTCAGCTGGATATGATAAGTGCGGCGTGAGGTCGTCACCACCATGGAAGTGACAAGCCCTGGCTCGGACGGCTTGACGATCAGGTGGATCGCCTGACCACCGGCGGCGCCCGACGTTGCTGGCTCCACCTTCCAGCGAACCGTATCGCCGACCAGGACATCGCGGACGATTTCGCCACCCTGCAGCTCGATATCGCAGACCTGTAAGGGGGAGCAGACGACAGACGGCTGTGTCTCACCGAAGAGAAAGATCACCTTGCCGTCTGGTCCCCGTGTCACCAGTCCGGCCTGTCCCCGCCATTTGCCGGAAAGGCTTGTCCCCTTCGCCTCATTGCCCGTCAGACTTTGAGCAATAGTCGTCGTTGAAACTGCGGCTGATACGGCAAGCGCCAGCATGCAGCGAAGAGCGACGCGTTTGTGTTTGATCCTCATTGCAGATCCCTGCCCTTAAAGTTGCGCGGTCCAGTCGAAATCGGTCACATAGACACCGATCGGATTGAGCCGGATTGTTGCTTCGTCCTGTGGTGATGTGATCGACACGGTCGCGATGCCCCGGAAGCGTCGGGTCGCGACCTCCTTGCCTTTCCGATCGCGCTCGTACTCGGTCCAGTCGATCTGATAGGTCTGGTTCGAAAGCGCGACGATGTTGTTCACCTCGATCGCGACAGTCGCGTTGACCGCTTTTTCGAACGGCGAGTTGCCGCGGAACCAGGCGTTGACCTTTTGCGTCGAGGCATCGCTTGTTCGCAGCAGGGCATAGGTCCGGTCGATATACTGCTTCTGGACGACCGCATCTGGTGTGATCGAACGAAAGCTGGTCACGAAATTCCCAAGGGTCGCGCGAACGACCCGCGTATCCGCATATTCGATCTGCTGCGGGAAGCCGCCGGAAACCGTGTTCCCCAGCTTGTCGACCTCGACGATGTAAGGGACGAGTTTGACCTGCGTGCTCAGATAAAGCGCGTAACCGAAGCCGATGACGGCCATTCCCAGGCTCAAAATGCCGACGGCCCGCCAGGCGGAAGCCGCCTTGACGTAGGAGCCGTAGCGTTCTGACCATTCCTGCCGTGCGGCAAGGTACGGGTTCTCAGGTGCGGGATGCCCTGCCATTTGTGTGATCCTGTCCGTGAATTATGGTTTGTCCGGTCTTTCCGGAGGGGGCGTCGGAGTTGACGGATTGCCTCTTGCCTGGTCGAGCTTCGCGTTGGCCAGGCCGAGAAGGGAGCCGGCATAAGCGCCGGGTGATCCGATTGCCTTCTCCTTGGCGGCGGATCCGGCAGCCATGGCACCGGAACTGAAACTCGCGCCCATGCCCCGGAGTACTGAACCTGCGGCCGATGATCCACCGGCGCGCGCTGCCTGCGCGGCGGCAAAACCAGCGCCGACGGCGCCAGCTCCGAGAAACGCGCCGCCCGCTGCGAACGAGGCCGCCTGTCCGCCGTGGCGGATTGTCTCCATGCCGCCGGAGACGGAGGCTCCTTGCACGACGCCCTGGATGATGCTCGGAACGTACATCGCGATGATGAAGACGACCACGGAGATGCCAGCAATCGCGAGTGTGGTGATGAACTGGTCGCTTTCGGCTGTCGGAGCCTGCGCGAGCCCAAGCAGGACGTTAGAGCCGATCTTGGCGATCATGACCAAGGCCATCAGCTTCATCCCAACGCCGAAGGCATAAACGAGATAGCGGATCGCAAAGTCTTTGGTGAAGGATGAGCCGCCGAGCCCGAGCATGATCATGCCTGCCAGCAGGCCGACATACATCTCGACCATGACCGAGACGAAGATTGCCGCAACGAGTGAGAAGCAGATGACGACGATGCCCATAGCAAGCACTGCGGCGATCGCTAGGGCATTGTCCTCAAAGACGCCGAACTTCGCCTGTTCTGACATCTGAGACGCAACGCGAATGCCGGCGTCGAAGACTTCGGCCGGAGACGCAGAGCCGCCACCGGCGCCGATCTGGAACAGGCTATCGACGACGGCCTTGGCAAAAGTCGGGCCCTGTGTGAGTGCAAAGGCGAAAAAGCCAATGAACATGATGCGTCGGACGAGCTCGGCAAACCAGCTGTCGAGCGACGCTGCCTGGATCGCGAGCCACACGGCGGCAATGCCAACCTCGATACCTGCGAGGATCCAGAACAGCGATTTAGCCGCATCCATGACGGTGGTTTCCCACCCTTTGGCGGCCGTCGAGACCTGATTTTCCAACTCCGTAAGAACTTGGCCTTGTTGGGCGAGAGCCGGTGCTGCCAAAGCGAGGAAGGCGATACCCGCAACCAGGATGGTGCTTCTCCGACCGCGCTTTACCATCTCGGGCGCATCTCCTGGCCCTTTTCGATCGGCGGCAGCGCCTTGCCCGTGCCAAAGAACTTCTCGCGTGTTGCTCGTTGCTCTTCACTCATCTGCGGCGGGGCGGAGCTTTCTCCACGCACCAGAACGACTGTGGTGACCGCAGCAATCCCTGCGATCACAATGCACACGACGGCGATCAGTACGGGGCGGGTCACCAGCGAGGCTCCATCTTCTGTCCGGCGGGAATGGATTGGACGTTCGCGTTGAAGAATTTCTCGCGACGCGCCTGTGCCAGATCCTTGTCCGTCTGTTCGCTCTGCAGCCAGGTCCCCATCATCGTCGTCTGCTGGGAGACAATTCCGCGGAGCTTCTGCATCTGGGCGACTTGCTGAGCGGCGATCTGGTGGCCGACCTGAAGTGCCTTCATCTGGCCGTCCGCCGATTGCGACATTGATCGCAGTTGGCCCATCGTATCCTCTTCGCTGTCGAACTGATCGGCGGTGAGGCTTGCGGCCTTGAGCGTGCTGGAAATCGTGTCGCGGTTCGTGTTCGACCACGTCTGATAGGTGGACGAGAAGCTCTCGGCGTTCGGCAGGCTTGTCTTCAGGTCCGCATAGCTTTTGAAGCGTTGTTTCAAAAGATCGTCGGCGTTACCCATGGAGAAGGCGATGCCCTGACCCTGATTGACGATATCGCGCAGCTGGTTCAGGTCACCTTCGACCTGGCCCCAGATATGGTTCGGAAGCTGGGCCGTATTCTGCAGCATGTTTTGATAGATATTGAGCTGGTTTTGGATCTGCTCGGCAAGCTGGGTAATCTGGGTGATCTGATTGGTGATCTGCTCACTCGATTGCCCGACCAAAGATATCAGCTCGCCGTTGTTCAAGAGCTGCGTCATTTCGGTCGCGCCAGTTACTGCGCCTCCTGCATAGGAGACAGTGGGCGTAGCGGTAAGGCCGGCGGCGACCAATATAGCCACCAACGATTTGCCGAGCTTCAAAAACTGGACTGCTTCACTCATAGCGGTTGATCCCCCTTTCGATGAGCCACTGACCCGGCCATTCGTGGCCGTGGGTCGATGAGAGCGCCCTGATGCGGGCGAGATCGGCTTTGCCAGAGGCGCCGACAAAGGAGAGCGTAACCGGACCGAGAGACATGTCGAAAAGCCTGCGGCCGTCAGGCGAGGTCACGTAATATTCGCGTTTCGGGATGGCGTTCGCAACAATCTCGATCTGCCGCTCGTTGAAGCCGATCCGCTCGTAGAATTCGCGGGTGCCGGATTCCCGGGCTGCGCCGTTCGGAAGGCAAATCTTGGTGGGGCAAGATTCCTTCAGGACGTCGATAATGCCGGAGCGCTCAGCGTCGGAGATCGACTGCGTCGCGAGGATGACGGCGCAGTTCGCCTTGCGCAGCACCTTGAGCCATTCCCGGATCTTGTCGCGGAACACAGGATGGCCCAGCATCAGCCATGCTTCGTCCAGAACGATGAGGCTCGGTGAACCATCGAGCCGCTTCTCTATGCGTCTGAAGAGATAGGTTAGAACGGGAACGAGATTACGCTCGCCCATATTCATCAGCTGCTCGATCTCGAAGCACTGGAAGCGCCCAAGCGTTAGGCCATCCTCTTCCGCATCGAGGAGCTGACCCATCGGGCCGTCTACCGTGTAGTGGTGGAGCGCATCCTTGATCTCCCGCATCTGGACGCCGCTGACGAAATCCGACAGCGAGCGACCGGGCGCCGACGCCATCAACCCTATCTGCCTCGAAATCGCGTTTCGATGGTCCGGCGCAATCGTGACCCCTTGAAGCGAAACGAGGGTTTCAATCCACTCGGAGGCCCACGCCCGATGAGCGTCGGTCGAAAGCTCTGACAATGGGCAAAAGGCAAGACTGGCCCCCTCCCCGTTCTCGCCACCGATCTCGTAGTGATCACCGCCGACACCGAGCGTCAGCGGCAGCATCGAATTGCCTTTGTCGAATGCGAAAACCTGCGCCTTCTCGTAGCGGCAGAATTGCGCAGCGATCAGAGCGAGGAGCGTGGATTTGCCGGAACCGGTCGGACCGAAAATCAGGGTATGGCCGACATCGTCGACATGCAGGTTCAGTCGGAAGGGAGTCGAGCCGGACGCCACCTGCATGAGCGGCGGCGCATCGGGGGGATAGAAAGGACATGGCGCGGATGGCTGACCCGACCAGACCGAGTTGAGCGGAACAAGGTCGGCAAGATTGCGCGTGTTGATCAACGGTTCGCGGATGTTGCAATACCAGTTGCCCGGCAGGCTGCCGAGAAAGGCATCGGTCGCGTTCAGCGTCTCGATGCGGGCTCCGAAGCCTTCCGCCTGGATGAGGCGACGGACCGTTTCCGCCTTGTCCTGCAGTGCAGATCGGTTTTCGTCGAAGAGAATGATGACCGGGGTGTAATAGCCATAGGCCACCAATTGAGATGAGGCTTCGGCGATCGCATCCTCAGTTTCGGCGACCATCGCCATCGCATCCTGATCGATCGAGCGGGATTGTGTCTGGAACAGCTGATCGAAAAACGGCCGTACTTTCTGCTGCCACTTCTTGCGGGTCCGCTCGAGGCGCTGCTTGGCTTCCTCCGCATCCAGGAAGATGAAACGCGATGACCATCGATATGTCAGTGGCATTAGGTTCAGGCTATTCAAGATCCCCGGCCAGCTCTCGGCCGGAAGCCCATCGATCGCGATTGCGCCGAGAAACCGGCTCTCGACCCGCGGCGTCAGTCCATGCTCCAGCTCCGCCGTAGCGAGCCAGTCCAAGTACATGGGGATTTCTGGCAGGCGGACGGGGTGGTTCTCGCCGGTGATCGCAAACCGAATGAATTGGAAAAGATCGTCGTAGCGTGCAACGCGTGCACCTTCGCGCTCGGGAACCTCCCGGGTTTGCATCCGCTGCACGGAAAGGATGTTGCCGAGATATTGCTCGATTTCACGGATCGAGCGGCGAAATGCATCAAGAGCGGTATTGGCATATTTCGCCGAGCGGCTTTCCGTGTCCGAGTAAATGTATCGGGTCAGTCCCGATCGGCGCCGCTCTGGCGGCCGATAGGTCAGAATGAGCGCATGACGGCTTTCGAAGTGCCCGCGCTCCTGTCCAAAATGCCTGCGGCGCTCGTCGTCGATAAGCAGCGTCACGGTGTCGGGAAAGTGGCTTCGTTCAGCAGACGGGTATTCCGTCGTCGGCACGCGCACGGCCTCGACCTGGATCATCCAGCCGGTACCAAGTCGCGAGAGGACCGAGTTGATCTGACGGGAAAGCTCGTTGCGCTCGAAATCCGTAGCGCTTTCGGAATCAGGACCGGCAAAATACCACCCGGCCATCAGACTGCCGTCCTTCAGCAGGAGGATGCCGTTATCGACAAGGCCCGCATAAGGAACGAGGTCGGCGAATGATGGACCAGTCGATCGAAATGTTCGTAAAGCGACCATCGCGAGATCCTCAGTATTGGCGCCAGGGCGCGGAGGTCGAGAGGTAATGCGCCCGATACCGCATATGACGCGCATAGACTTTGCGCATCATGGGGTCCGATTTCGCCATCATGCGGAGCGCGCCGACGACCACGATCCAGATCGCGATGCCGAACAGGGCCGAATAGACGGTCAACACCACGAAGATGAGAATGATCGCCGCGAGCCCGGTCAGAAGCACGAGCTCTCGATCCGCTCCCATCAAGAGGTTCGGCCGCGACAAAGCGCGGTGGATCCGGTTGCGATGAAGCCCTGTGCCGGCGTCAGCCATGACGCCCCTCCCCTCCCCCGACCCGATTTGCATTCGGGACCGCGGTTTGCTCGGCGACAAACGAGCCACCGATAGAAGCGCCGGTCGAGCCGAAAAGGCCGACGATCGTTGTCGCGCCGAGCAGGATCCCTGCGACCAGCACCACATACATCAATCGCCGCGCGAAATCGTTGAGCTCGCCGCCGAAGATCAGCATGCCGCCGGCAATCGCGACAGCCGCCAACGCAATATAGCCAGCAACCGGTCCCGTGATTGATTGCTGGATCTGCTCCAGCGGGCCTTCCCAAGGGAGGCTTCCGCCTGAGCCTGCGAGTGCGGGGCCGGCAAGAGAGACGCAAATCAATGCGCCGATAGTTCCCAAACGGAGAAAGCGATTATGCAGCATGACTGTCCTCATCGATCTGCGGATAGTGTTCTGTGTGGTAGCGCGAGCCGTTGAACCCCTCCACATGGAGGACCTCCCTCACCCGGCGGCCCCGCCCGGCGCGCTCGATCGAGACGACGAGATCGACCGCCTCGCCAATTACGGCTTGCATTGGCTGCTGGCTGGCTTCCGACGTCAGTTGCTCGAGGCGGCGAAGCGCCGACATGGCTGAATTGGAATGGATCGTCGTGACGCCGCCGGGGTGTCCTGTGTTCCAGGCTTTCAGGAGCGTCAGTGCGGCGCCGTCGCGCACCTCGCCAACGATGATGCGGTCGGGACGCAGGCGCATCGTGCTCTTGAGAAGTCGGGCCATGTCGACCGCGTCGCTCGTGTGGAGGCAGACGGCATTTTCCGCGGCGCATTGGATTTCGGACGTGTCCTCGAGGATCACCATCCTGTCTTCCGGCGCGGCGGAAACGATTTCGGCGATGACCGCGTTCGCGAGTGTTGTCTTACCTGAGCCCGTGCCGCCAGCGATGACGATGTTCAGCCGGTTGGTGATGGCGCTGCGGATGATGGAAGCCTGGGCTTCCGTCATGATGTTCGCGGCCACATAGTCGTCGAGTGGAATGAGCCGTGAAGCGCGCCTGCGGATCGTAAACGTTGGCGAGTTGACGACGGGAGGCAGAAGGCCTTCGAAGCGGTGGCCGCCAATCGGTAGTTCGCCGGAGACGATTGGTCGATCTCCGTCGGCTTCGGATTGGAGAGCGTGCGCTACCGATCCGATGACAGTCTCGGCTGCGGTCGCCTGCATTTCACCAGCTGGCGCAACGCCGTGACCCAAGCGTTCTATGAACAGCTTGCCATCTGGATTGAGCATGATCTCGACGACTGTCGGGTCTTCAAGGGCAACGCAAAGGCGCTCGCCAAGTGCGTCCTGGAGTTTGCGGACAAGGCGGGAGTGCGACTGAAGCATGGGGAAGATCGTCTCCTCGGTTGAGTGCGTGAGGAGACAGACCCCGGTGGCCGCGCGAAGTCCATGTGCAAATTTGCACCTCGCGAGTCGCGGGTGATTCCGTCAGGGTCGCGTCGATTCGGTGGCGGGCCAGCAAGTTCCGCTATTGGAGCAGAATATGAATCACAGGAAATGTCGGCAGGGAGAATGCATCATAAGATGGATAAATCGCTGGAATCTAAGGATTAGTTGTGGTGGCGCTCGAATGTTCGTTTCGCGTTAAGGCTTTGTTAACTTTAAAAATCTTGCAAAACGCGCTGGAATGAGTTGTCCTATCCACGGCAAAAAGATGTATTTACGAAATTTACCGTGTGTACGAGAGGACGTCGTGGAGAATCCCGCTCAGCTTCAGAAGGCTATTCATAAACTGATAGCGGCGCACGCGCGAGATCTCTCGGGCGCGCTTCACGAGCATCGCGTGAAACTCTATCCACCCGAAGCTCGAAAGACGCTTCGGTCGTTTTCATCGACAGAGGCTGCGAAGCTCATAGGTGTCAACGATGGCTACCTTCGCCACCTCTCGATCGAGGGCAAGGGGCCGCAGCCTGAGATCGGAAATAACAATCGCCGTTCGTATTCAGTCGAGACTATTCAGGCGCTCCGCGAGTATCTCGACGAGAATGGCAAGGGTGACCGTCGCTACTCACCGCGTCGCAGTGGTCGTGAGCACTTGCAGGTTATAACCGCGGTAAACTTCAAGGGAGGCAGCGGTAAAACCACGACGGCTGCTCATCTAGCTCAGTATCTTGCGCTCAATGGATATCGGGTTCTTGCGATTGATCTTGATCCGCAGGCCAGTATGTCCGCGTTGCACGGATTCCAGCCTGAGTTTGACGTCGGGGACAACGAGACGCTGTACGGCGCCGTTCGTTACGATGAAGAGCGTCGCCCGCTGAAGGACGTAATCAAGAAAACCTACTTTGCGAACCTTGATCTCGTTCCGGGCAATCTCGAGCTTATGGAATTCGAGCACGATACCGCCAAAGTACTCAGCTCTAGCGACCGCAAGAACATCTTCTTCACGCGAATGGACGACGCAATTGCGTCAGTGGCGGACGATTATGACGTTGTCGTCGTCGATTGCCCTCCCCAGCTCGGCTTTCTGACAATCTCCGCTCTGTGCGCCGCAACGGCCGTTCTTGTCACCGTCCACCCTCAGATGCTCGATGTGATGTCGATGTGCCAGTTTCTGTTGATGACCTCAGAGCTTTTGAGCGTCGTGGCGGATGCCGGCGGCAGCATGAACTACGATTGGATGCGTTATCTCGTTACGCGCTATGAGCCAGGGGACGGACCGCAAAACCAGATGGTGTCGTTTATGCGCACGATGTTTGGCGACCATGTCCTGAACCACCCGATGCTCAAGAGTACAGCCATTTCAGACGCGGGGATTACCAAGCAGACTCTTTATGAGGTGAGCCGCGACCAGTTCACGCGAGCAACATACGACCGAGCCATGGAATCGCTCGACAACGTGAACAGCGAAATCGAACAGCTCATTCAATCATCTTGGGGCCGCAAATAATGGCAGTAGAGATCCCACGAAACGCGACATTGACGGAGAAGTTGCCAGCCGGAAACTTTTCAAATTTTGCACTCTCTATGTCCACGCATCAGGCTTATCACGAGCGCCTCAAGGGAAAGCAAGATGGCTAGAAAACATCTCCTTTCAGATTTGAAAGCCCCTGCTTCATCAGCTACGGAGGTCGATGGAGCCAGGGCGGCCGCTACCCCCCAATACGCGCCTCGAGGTGCAATCGGTGCAGTTTCTCGTTCGATTGAAGCCTTGAAGTCGCAGGGACTGAGCGAACTCGATCCCGAACTGATAGATGCGCCGTCCGTTACTGATCGACTTGATGAGGATGGGGCTCAGTTTGAGGAGTTTGCTCGCAACATCCGCGAGAATGGGCAGCAGGTTCCAATTCTTGTCCGCCCTCACCCGACCGTGGAAGGACGGTATCAGATCGCTTACGGCCGCAGACGATTGAGAGCGGTCAAAGCGGCCGGCCTCAAGGTAAAGGCCGCAATCAGAAATCTGACAGATGACGAGCTTGTACTGGCGCAAGGTCAGGAAAACAGTGCGCGTCAGGATCTGTCGTTTATCGAGCGGGCGCTCTATGCGGCCCAGCTCGAAGCGAGTGGGTACCAGCGCCCCGTCATCATGGCAGCGCTGGCTGTCGACAAGAGCAACCTTTCACGGTTGATTCAGGCTGCGACCCAATTGCCGGACGACATCATCCGGCTGATTGGTGCTGCCCCAAAGACGGGCCGTGATCGCTGGTATGAGCTCTCATCGCGATTGGCTGTAGGAGGGGCGGCAGAGAAGGCGCGTGCCCTTCTGTCGACCAGCGACGTCGGCTCCCTAGGTTCTGATGAGCGATTTGTCCGCGTTTTCGACGCAGTTGCACCAAAGAAACCTAAGAACGGAAAAGTTCAGGCAGATGTCTGGCAAGCCGACGATGGGGTCAAGGTTGCGAATTTCCGCCAGGACAGACGAACACTGACATTGATGATCGACAAGAAGGCAGCGCCGGAATTCGGTGAGTACCTGATGTCGGCTCTCCCAGAGATCTACGCTTCGTTCAAGAAGTCGAAGCAATAGATGAGTCGTAACGAAGAAAGGTGCCGATAGCGCAAAGAAAAAGCCCTCCGAAACGGTGTTCCAGAAGGCCTCTCTCAGTTTGGTCGCTTAGAGAATCGCATTTCCCGGAATCACAGTCAAGAGTCAACGCCACACCGGCGTAGCCTTTTCTTTGCCTTGTGAAAGGTGAAGGACATGGAAACGGGTTATATCACGACGCCCTTTGGGCGGCGGCCGATGACGCTTGCCCTGGTGAAGCGTCAGGTGAAGACCGAGCAGGCTGTAACAGCCGGTCCGGTGGATAAGTGGCGTGTGTTTCGCGACGTAAGCGACGCCCGCTCGCGCCTTGGCCTTCAAGATCGAGCCTTGGCCGTCTTGAATGCACTGTTAACATTCTTCCCAGTTGCCGAACTCAGCAACGAGAGGAACTTGGTCGTCTTCCCATCGAATGCTCAGCTATCAGCCCGCACAAATGGCATCGCTGGGACAACCCTGCGCAAGTGCCTCGGTTCGCTGGTGGAGGCCGGTGTAATCATCCGCAAGGATAGCCCTAACGGCAAGCGCTACGCTCGAAAAGGCGACGAAGGAAAAATCGAGGATGCGTACGGCTTCAGCCTCGCGCCGCTTCTTGCGCGCGCCAGCGAGTTTGCTGCCCTCGCCCAAGACGTGGCTACTGAACAGCGCCGCTTCCGCATCACGAAGGACCGCCTCACGATCGTTCGGCGAGATGTCCGCAAGCTGATCACTGTTGGGATGGAAGAGAACCTTGCGGGCGATTGGACTGCCGCGGAAACGTGCTTTGTCGAGATTGTAGGAAGGTTCGTTCGGCGCCCGACTCTACAGGATCTGATAGCGAGCCTCGACGAGATGAGCCTTCTTCACGAGGAAGTCTCCAGGATGCTGGAAATTAAAGAAGAAACCGCAAAAAACGATGGCAATGCCATCGCCGACGGATGCCACATACAGAATTCAAATACCGAATCCTGCAATGAACTTGAACCTCGCTTCGAAAAAAAGCAGGGCGAAAAGTCCGAGACAAACAAGCGGACAGAGCGGAAAGCCGAACCGGAGGCGTTCCCGTTGTCCATGGTGCTGCGTGCCTGCCCGGAGATTGCACCGTTTGGCCCAGGGGGATCTATCGGTAGCTGGCGCGAAATGATGTCAGCCGCGGTAACAGTTCGGTCCATGCTTGGTGTTAGCCCCTCGGCCTACGAGGAGGCGTGCGAAGTCATGGGGCAGGCCGGGGCGGCGATAGCGATAGCGTGCATCTACGAGCGTGGTGGGCACATCAACTCGGCGGGGGGATATCTTCGGGATCTGACCGCGAAAGCGCGGCGAGGGGAGTTTTCGCTTGGGCCGATGCTCTTTGCGCAGCTGAGGGCGAACTCGGTGCCGAACAACGCCACCGCGTGAATCGAACGAAATTGAGGTGTTTCAGGCTAAGCCACTGAAGATTATTGGTAAATTCTCAAAGTTTCCGGCCGGAAACTCGTACTGCCGATGTCTGAGCTTGCGGGCTGGTGCCGCTCTTCATGCCCTGGACATCTGAGCATTGGACGAATGGCCGATTTCAGGGCGGGGGAGGCGAAGGCGCCGTCAAACCCGCGTGTTGTATGGCACTTATATGCGACTTAATCCGCTGGCGAGAATTATTCGCACCTCTCGTTGCGATGACGTCGGTAACTAAGAGCCTGAAAACTCTTCGACTGTCACCGATTAACCCATTGAACGACTATGGGTTTCTCCATATCTTCCGCTCGGCATTTGGGTTGGGGACTTTGAAAGAATGGCTGCTGTAACATCTACGACGGTGGAGGTCGACGACGACGTCACCGGCCTCCAATGGGCGGTTAATGATTTCGAAGAATTGGCGAAATTGATTGCGGTCATCGCGCTTGGGCAGGCGCAGCATGCTGTGAGGATCATCGACGCCCTTGAACCTCATGGTCCTGCTCTGTCAGACGAGGAACTGTTCCGCGGAGCGCGGGGTCAAATGTTGATCCGGGGACAAACCGATGCGCAGAAAGAAGTCTCGCGCTACCATCGGGACGGCTTTTTGTTTGAATGCATTTCCTGGATTGTTGCCCGTCAGTCGAGCAGTTCCCGGACCTTCATGAAGGATCCGCACATTGCTTCCACGACGCAAGGTCTCGACGGCCTTGCGATCGAAATGGATCCGACTGAGCCGGTGATGGTTGGCGCAACTATCTTCGAGGACAAATGCACGGAAAATCCGCGGAAGAAGTTCAAGGGCGAGGTACTCGTGACCTTTGGGGAGCACCACGCCAGCAAACGAATGCGCGATTTGGTTGCCAACGCGGTGAGTTTGATCCGAGAAACTGGGCTTAACGGGACCGAAGCAACGAAGGCAGCCGCCAGGGTGCTCGACAAGAGCTTTCGGACCTATCGGGCGGCCCTGACCGTTGGAGCCGAGGTATCGACGGCCACGAGACGGAAGAAGCTCTTCAAGGGTTACAACGGTCTAGCCGATATCACCAAGGACCAGCGCATTGGAGCAACATTGATTGTCAGCGAGTTGCGCGGGTGGTTTCAGGAACTCGCTGAAGAAGTAATTAAAGAACTCAAGCAATTTGAAGCCGACCATGTTTGACATCCGCACATCGGAACTCTCTTCGAGCCGCGCCTAGTTTGCCCGAGCTCGATGCCCAACAAATCCCTCAGATGCTGACGCGGCACTATGCCGAGCTAGTCTCGGCAAGGCTCAAGGGGGAAAATGACGCCGCTTCAGAGAAGGAAACATGGTCGCTCGATCGTATCGCTGACGTTTATGAGATTGTCGCGTCCATTGAAGAGGATCCGGAACTACGCCGGGCTGCCGCCTTCGTAGCGGGTACAGCTCAGCAAATTATTGCACGGCGATCGTCTCCCGCTTTTGAGACCGAGCATACATCGCCGATCAGTCGCGATGGTGTTGATCCGGCGGTATCGGCAGCTGTGCTCTTCCTGGGAGCTGAACAATATGCTGACGCCTACGAGGCAGGAGCATCCATTCCCCGGAGTCGGGGACCTTTCGAAATCAGGATCCTCGGTGACCACATTCGCGATTTGGTCCAGGGTAGGCTGACCTCGATACTCACCCGCGCCAATCGCTGGCGCGTCGACGCGCCGATAATTGGTACGATCCAGACCCGAGCCTTTCGTAGCCTCGCATCGGCTGTGATCGAAGGCATTGAGAGACTTGCAGCGAACTTGATGTCAGTCGCGGTCCCTGAAGCGACGCCTGGAAGGTTCGCTACTGCTCAGGATGCCTTTCGGAAAGTCATAGAGCTTTGCGCGAATGTGGAAGTGGCCGGTGAGGAGATGCTCGGTGGTGAGCTGCGCACTGCCTATGCGGGGCCAACCCATCTTGCCTCCATGTTGCTTTCCGCGTCTGATGCCATTGACAAGGCTGCGCTCACCAAATTGCCTCCGCCCGATGGCGCAGACGCCGGCTTTTGGCAACGATGGCTCACATTTAGGGCCGAGGACGCGCCCTATGTTTGGCGAAACCATAGGGAAGCAATCCACAAGGGGTTTTACGAGACTGGGAATTCCGCGGTCCTCGTCTTGCCGACCGGGGCCGGTAAGACGACAATCAGCGTGCTGAAGATCGCCGCAACGCTCGCTCGTAAGAAAAAGGTCATCTTCCTTGCTCCTACGCACGCCCTCGTGGAGCAACTCACCGACGACCTGCAGAAGATGTTCCCAACCGACAAGTTTGGGCTAGAGGTTTCCAGCGACTACGATTCCCTGCTCCTGGAAGAAGCGCAGCTGCAGGACATCGAGGTCATGACACCGGAGCGATGCCTGGCGATGCTCTCCTATTCCCCGACGTCGTTCCATAAGGTTGGATTGCTGGTTTTTGACGAATGCCATCTCCTAAGCGCGGAATCGGGAAAAATCGGCCGTGCCCTTGATGGCATGCTGTGCCTGTTGGCGTTTCGAGCTGCTGTTCCGGAAGCGGATATGCTTTTCCTTTCGGCGATGCTGAAAAACGGACCAGAGTTTTCCGAGTGGATTGCAAAACTCACCGGTCGGCCCTGTCTGGCGGTCGATCTGCTCTGGAAGCCAAGCCGCCAGGCTCGTGGAGTCGTTACGTACGAGGAAAATGAAATCGCGCAGGCTGTCGAACGCGCAAAAACCGTCCAGAAAGCAAAAAACGTTCAAGAAAAAAAGATTGCAAAAGGCCTGCGCGCACCTGCCGAACGTGAGATCACGGCGCAGCCCTACGTGGTCTGGGGATTGCAACATAATTGGACGAGATCGACGACGGCGCATGCGTTCACGAGTATTTCGGACGACGCATTCCAGTTGGCAGGTGGCTTCAAAGGAGTAAGGATTTGGGCAACCCCTAACGCCAACGACGTCGCTGCGGCGATCTCGTTAAGCGCCCACAAAAGCGGGCTCAAAACCATCGTTTTCGTCAACACAAAAGCCGATGCAGTCGGAACGGCGAAGAAGATAGCCAGTGAACTGGGCGAAGCCGTCGTTCTCAACGAAAGCGAAGTGTCGTTATGGGATGCTCTCGTACTGGAGCTCGGCGATGCTAAGCATTCGATCTTTGGCGAACCAAACTTCGGTGCTGTCCCGCATAATTCATCGATGCTTCGGCTAGAGCGCGCTTTATCTGAGCGGCTGTTTCGCCGAAACGACGGTGCGCGCGTGATTGTAGCTACGCCTACTCTTGCGCAAGGTTTGAATCTCCCGGCCCATCTCGCCGTATTGGCGGGCGATAAACGTTCGAGTGCGACAGATGGGAAGCGAGAAGCGCTCGAAGCCCATGAACTCCTGAACGCCGCAGCACGTGCGGGCAGGGCGGGCCACCTGGCCAATGGCGTCGTCATCTTGGTTCCCGAACCGATAACGACGTTCAAGCCAGGAGCGGTGCTGAACGCGGATTTGAAGGGTAAGCTGAAGTCTGTTCTGCCTGAGGACGATCGCTGTGTCACGATTACCGATCCTCTCGAGGTAGTTCTCGACCGCGTCATGGAGGGGAAGCTGGATGATCGACAGGTAACTTATACGATCAATCGCCTCGTGGCGTTGAGCGCGGCGGACGTCGACGTCGCATCAACCGATAACTTGATGTCCCGGTCATTCGGTTCGTTTCTGGCCGAGAAAAAGAAGAAGCAGGACGACCACCTGAAGAAGGTCGAAGAACTGTGGGACTTCGCAAAGGAGGCCGTCGAGAACGATCCTCAGGCGGTCGTCCTATTGATGGCATCCCAGAGCGGGCTTCCCCTTGACCTTCTGGAAAAGCTCAGGGTGCGTCTTTCCGATGGGCTAGGGAACTTGCCAACGACCATAGAGGGATGGATCGGATGGGTGTTTAGATGGCTGAAGGAAGATGCCGATGCGTGCGAGCATTTGCTGAGAGATGTGGAAAAATCCGCCATATCAGCGGCGGGCAAGAAGGCTGGTACCCCGCTCACAGCTGCCGTGCTTGAAGCCATACAACCCGGCATTGAAGCTTGGATTAGCGGCCAACCGGTAAACGAGATTCAGCGAGCGTTGGGTGGCAATCCGAACGGCACGCCCGAGAGTTCGAAGATGTGCCTGCGGGCGCGTGAACTGATAGCGACATTTATTCCTCGTGGCCTCTCATTTGTGATTGGCGTAGTCGCTCGAATGGCCGAGGAACTTGACGCTGATAAGTCTCAACCGCCGCTCGACTTGGAGTTGCTGCAAAGCCTCTCAGGGGCGGTTCGCCGAGGGTTTGATACAGTCGGGAAACTCCAGTTTGCAAATGGACACCGGGAAATCCTGGGTCGGGTGCAATTGCATCGACTTTATGAGGAAACTTATGGCTTCGCAAACGAGGAGTTTGATGAAGAGCTATAGGGCAGGGTATGCAAACTCGCACCTCTGTCTGTTGGTGCCTCGTGCTATGGTGGCGTCACCACACGAAAGTGCTCGATCTGTCGAGATTTAAGTAGCGTGACCATATCGACCGGGCTGCGGTGCCTACCCGTGGCATCCATCTTGCGGTCATAGCAGTCTTGCTGCGCGACCGCTGCGACGTTCGGCACTGTTATAGTAGCTCGATGCCTGCTGCAGCGATCGGTGTCTTGACTGCTCCATCGCTTCAGGAAGCGGGATGCCGCGGTTTGCGGCCTCCGTAAGATAGCCCGAACGGATTCCGTGTGCGGAAAACTCCCCACTGTCCAATCCAGCCATCGCCACCCGCTGCTTGATCATCGCATTGACCGACTGGGGATCGAGCGCGCGCCGCGAAACAGTTCCCCATCGCCCAATCGCCCTAAACACACTTCCCTTATCGATCTTGGCAGCAGTCATCCAGGCATTGAGCGCCTCCACTGATCGACCGGTAAGATAGACAACATCGTCTTGCTCGCCGCTGGTGGTCTTGGTGCGACCGAGATGGATGGCGAGAGAGCGGAGGGGGCTTCCGCCTTCGACCAGAATCGGCGGCTCGACGGTCAGTTGTTCGCGGCGCAGTCCGGCGATCTCGCTGCGCCGACGGCCGCCAGAGGCGAAGGCGACCATCAGGATGGCGCGGTCGCGGAGATCGCGCAGGCTGTCGGTCGCGCAGGTCGCCAGCAGTTTGGCCAGCACGTCACCGGTGACGGCCTTGGCGCTCTTGCGACGCCGGGTCCGAGGAACAGCGCGTATAGCGAGGCGAATGGCGGATTTGAGGGCAGGGGAGGCGAGGGCGCCGTCAAGGCCGCGCCATTTGGTTAGCGTCGACCAGTTTGCCAGCCGGCGGCGCACCGTCGCCGGCGCATGCGGACCGACGGATTTGAGAAACCCCTGGCGCCGGAGGCTTTCGTCGACGTCGGCCGGCATCCCGTGATCGGGATCCGTGTCGCGGCGTTGCGGGTCCCAGAGGTGATGGGCGACGAATTTCAAAAGCAGCGCCTCGGGCGCCGGCCACGGCAGCGAGCGTCCGGTGGCGGCTATCCCCCAGGCTTCGAGATAGGCGAGATCCGAGGTCAGGGCGCGAAGGGTATTGTCGCCCATGCCCTGGTTGACGAGATGGCGCAGCGTTTCGACATCCTGGTCGGTCAACAGTTCGGCGAGTTCGTCTCGGCGCTCGATCGGCAGGACGGCGGCGATCGTGTCGAGTTCTTCAGCGCGGCGCTCGACGGCATTTTGGGTTTTCTTGGCTTTGGCCACGGGGCGCTCCAAAAGGACGGTTTCAGCGGCCGCCAGGACCGTGATTTGCCCCGATTCTTTCTGATTTGCACCCTGAAATCAATCAACCACCGATAACCAGTACTTATCGATGGTTCGAACTGCAGCCGAAGATTGTCATGAGCAGCGGAAGCAATCCCCTGTATCGCTTCTTATAACGGAATTGTTACCATAAGTTCAACGTGTTATGATTTAGCGAATCTGCCCATCCAGACCTGTTTCGGTGTAAGCGGGGCTGATTTGGTGGCAGACCCGACGAATTTTACGGATTTTGGAGCGCCGTCGCTGTCGTCCCATAGGGGACGATGCTCTCAGGCTCGTCCCGCAACGATGAAGGGGAGTGGCGGAATAAAATGGTCGCCGTCGCCAATGCCCAGCCGTTCCCCAAGATAATGCCCGAACGACAGGCCGAGCTTTTGGCAGGTCTTCATCAGACCGAGCATGCTATCGCGCGCCTGCCGACCATTGCCGCTCACGGTGCCGCCGTGATATCTTTCGCTTGATGACAAAGCAGCGCAGATCTCTTTCCGACGCGTTCGTATGCAGTGGCATTTCAGGTCGCTCCAGAACCCGCAGCAGGTCGGCCTTGTGGCGCCTCAGCCCAGACAACAGTTTGTCGAGGTCCCATAGCCGGTACGAATGGAAAAGATCCGATCGAACCGGAGCTTTAGACTTCAATACGAGTGCCTGGACGCCACCCGCTGGGAGGCCGGAGAGCTTTGTCACCCAATACAGGGCGTTTCAATCGGGGTGGGCTTCCATGATGCTCGTCGCCAACCCAGTGGGATTGTATGACGGAGGGACATGGCAGTGCGCTACGTCGAAATCCGGTTCAAAACTTCATTGTGCGATCCCGGGGCAGTTTTTAGTGGTCGATGGATGAAATGAAACGCCGCCGACCGTCTGCTATTGCCTTCGAACAGCCGGCGGCAGCGTTTCCACTCAGTTTGAGCCGGATGAGGCTATGATGCATTGCTAAAAAAGAATACTCAATCTGGCAGCTTTCTCCTTGCGACTGTTCCAGTTGCCTAGTGAGAGTGGCAATTCTGATACACCGGGCTTCGTGATCAGGCCTCGCTCCCCATGTTTCATCTTGAGCGGCAATCGGATCGAAAAACGTCTACAGATCACACCCGATCAGCTGCGCGAGGGGATTAAGTCCCGCACGCCACTGGCAGAGGCAAGACGTTGCGGGGGCGTGCCCGTCCGAAATAGTGCCCTAATGAGATCCGTTCTAATGCCCAGCCATATCCCCAGACCTTGATGGTGGCCGTTTTTGCGTCATTGAGGTTCTTGCACTGGGCGGTAACCCTGGTGAGGCGACCCTTGTGCCTGGAGCGTCCCTCGCAGCCGTTTGTCCTCCCGATTTTAGGACTCCGAGATCAGTGGTCGTCTCGTCTCGGCGATTGTTCCACGACTTTCTCAATCTTCACATCAGAGCCGTGAGCAGAGAGCTTAGAAATAGGCTTATACTCAAGTCTGTGCTTGAGGCTTCCTGCTTATGCTGATGGGGGGGAACGGCCCGCTCCAACAGCATCATTGTGCTAAAACGTGGTCGTTGTTCAAACGCCACAAGGGAGGGACCGTTCCATGAAGCAGATTAGCACCATCGGGCTGGATTTGGCGAAGCACATTTTTCAAGTTCACGGAGCAGATGAGGACGGCTCTCAACTTTTCAGCCGGAGGCTGCGACGTAGTGAAGTGCTGCATTTCTTCTCGAAGCAACCTGCCTGCGTTGTCGGAATCGAAGCCTGTGGCAGCGCCCATTATTAGGCTCGCGAGATCGCCAGGTTCGGCCACGACGTGCGGCTTATTCCCCCGGCCTATGTCTAGCCCCTCGTTAAAAGGAGTAAAACAGATGCAGCGGACGCCGAGGCCATCAGTGAGGCCGTGACGCGCAAGACCATGGGGTTCGTTCCGGTCAAAACGGCTGCGCAACAAGCGGAAGCGATAGTGCTTAAGAGCCGCAGTCTTCTGGTGAAGCAGCGAACGTAGGTGGTCAATGCCCTGCGTTCGCATCTGAGCGAATTGGGTATCATTGATGCCGCCGGCATGGGAAAGGTCGAGACGCTGGTGGCGGTCCGATTTCACGGATGTCCGCTTACCTGCGGCAGCGCGGCTCGCCTTGATGGCGATTGCCAATCAGATCGATGCTCTGGCAGGCCAGATCGACCGGCTTGATCGCGCTATTGTTGCCGAAGCAAGGACTGATGAGGATATGCGCCGGCTGACCACGATCCCTGGCGTTGGCGCCATCATCGCGGCTACTGTCAAGGCGCTGGTGCCAGACCCCGGTGGTTTCAAATCAGCTCGTCACTTTGCCGCCTGGCTGGGACTTACGCCGAGACAGTATTCGAGTGGAGGGAAAGAACGGATGGGGCGCATCTCGAAGATGGGAAATCCCGAACTTCGATGCCTCCTCGTTCTTGGAGCGACAGCAGTCCTCCGTGGCGCCCGCAAAAATGAGCGAGCACAGCCCTGGCTGAGGACGCTGCTTGCCCGTCGCCCATTCAAGGTGGCCGCAGTTGCGCTGGCCAATAAGATGGCGCGGATTGTCTGGGCGCTTCTAAACAAGAGTGGAGTTTATCGACGCCCGGAGGTGTCGGAGACGGCTGCGGTTGCCCGTTGATGAGCAGCACGGTGACCTACCAAACGATCTGACCGGCGCGGGCCGGCAGAGGGCAAGGAGCAACAACGGACGGTGAACCCACGGGACGAAATCCTGACAGGAGAGAAACCGGACACTCATGCGCTTCGAGCGCGTTATGCTGATTAGTCGCTCCTGTCGCGGACCTCATCGAGGCCAGTAGTACCCATTTCGGGTATAGATACATTCTCCGGCAGCGATTGGGAATTTGTATCGTCCGCCGAGATTTTTTGAGCCCCGTGACGTTGAACGCGTCAACGCATACATCTAGGAAGCGGAACAACTCGTTGTTGATGCCACGGAAAGCCCTGTGATCAATTCCGCTTCATCGCCGTGAACCGCGCCGGGTTTACCGACAACATCCTCCAGAAGTCGAAGTTGTTCGACTGCTTATGGTGCACTCGTGGGGAGAGTGCACGCTACTGGACGTGTGTAAGAATTCCACCTCGCTACTGAGTGGCAAAGGTCAATATAGGACCTCAATGCAATGGTGGCGGCGTCAGTGCCGCCACCGGCAAAATATCCTACATCTTGGATACTGCTTCCATGGCGTCGGCGAGGGTAGAACTGGGGTTGCTCTTGCAATAAGCAGCGACCTTCTCCGCATTCGCGTGGGCTTTGTCGCCGTCAATCATGGCGCTGCCAGCTTTGCCGTGAACGTACCCATTCACCCACATGGCCACGCCAATGGTCTTGGCGGCCGGCATGTCTCCGACATCCTTGCAGGTCACCTTCGACATGTCTGCTTCCGCGGTCAATGCTTGGCCAGCCAAGCCAAGGCCCGCGACTGCTAGTGCGATTGAAACAAGACGTATCATGGTCGTCCTCCCATAGCCTCGCCCTGCCAGAGCGAGTGCTCGTGTGTGCAGTGATATGTTTGGAAACCACAAGGGGCCGTAGCCAGAACCGACCTCGGCAGGTCGCAGTTTAGAAACAACTAATAATAGCACGATAGAATGAAGAATACGCGCATTTTCATAGAATTTGCTCAGACGTCCTTTTCCTCCCCGCACGAAGCAACTGCGAGTGCACCTGTAATGTCCTCGAAGGCGGGATGAACGCCGTGGCCAGCAAGCGGCAGAATAATTCTCAAAAGCGTGCTTTCGGTTACGATGGCGACCCGTTCGATCGATGATGACTAATGATGAATCTCAAATAGGCCGTGATTGCTTCGAACCTCTCCCAGCCGGGAACGATCTCGACTTGTCAACAATGACCGCGACAATCCATATCGCCGCGCCGTCACTGAGCCTGCAGAAAGGCTTGCAAGCTCTCCTCGACGATCCGAACCTTCCCTTCGTCCGACCAATCCCCTCGGCGACCAAGTAATTGTAGCGCATGACATAAGCTATGGACTTAACGTCAATCAGCAGATCAGAACAGACGGCCGTCGGCGGAGGGATACCCCCGCTAGGACGGCGCGGAGGAACTGGCGCGCAATGACTTTGCTTGAAAAAGGCCGTCGGAAGCGATACCGCGCACGAACTGCGGCCCAACGCCGTAGCCGACCGCGAACAGGAACATCAGGAAGAAGACCGATTTGACGTTCGGCGATATGACGATGCCGAGCTGCCCGATGACCACGGCGGCGAGCAGGGTCGAGGTGACGGCACCGAGACCGAGACCCTTATAGGTGAACTTGCCAACGAAATAGCCGATCGCAAGCGACAGGAAGATGGCGATTTCGGGATATTTCTGAAGCGTTGCGGCAAACCATTGAAGCATGGTGGCGATCTCCGGCGTAGGATCTCTTCGGCTGTGTCTTCTACAAATCGAATAGCGTCCCGCCCTACGGCTGAGCTGTCTCGCCCTTGGCGGCGCGGTAGGCCTGCAGATAGCCTCGCGCCACCGAACGGATGGCCCTGCCGATCGAATCGTAGGCTTCGTCCGGCAAATTGGCGAAGGATACGCGTACCGACCAGTTGGGCGCATCGAAGCCGGATCCATTGAGGACGACGATGCCATGGTCCTCGGCTAGCTTGAAGGCGATATCGAGCGGATGAACGTTCTCCTTCACCCAGTCCGTCACCTCGTCGCCGACGTACTTACGTGCCCAATATTCATAGTCGATGATGCCGTAGTAGCGGTCGAAATAGGGGCGAGCCTTGAACTCGATCCCCATTCCGTTCATCAGCTTGTCGAACCGGCGCTGGCAAATGGCCATGCACGCCTTCTGATAGATTTTTTCCTCGTCCATCATTTCGACAAGGCCGAACAGCGACATCATCACCTGCTGTGGTAGCGACAGACCGGCCGTGTGGTTTAGCGCCACATCGCGGCTGTCGGCAACGATGCGATCAATGAACTTGAGATCGCTCGGATGTGGCGTCAGCGCCTTGTAGCGTGCGTCGAGGAGCTTTTGCGTCGCCGCAGGCATCTCTCGGATCATCTTGTCGAAAATGTTGTCCTGGGCGACGGCGACGACGCCGAGGCGCCAGCCCGTGCATCCGAAATACTTCGAATAGGAATAGACGCCGATCGTGTTGTGAGGCAGATGGCCCATGACGGATTCGAAATTCGGCACGAAGGTGCCGTAGACGTCATCGGTCAGGATCATCAGATCGGGGCGCTTGGTTTTGACGAATTTGACCAGCCGGTCCATGCTTTCCGGATCGATCGCGACCGCGGAGGGATTACCTGGATTAACGATGAACAGCGCCTTGACGGACTTGTCCGCGAGCGGCTTCAGGTCTTCCTCGGTCAACTGGAAACGGTCTTCCGCCTCCGCCGAAACATGGATCTGCTTCAGCGAATAGTCTTCGAGATGCGGCATCTCGAGATAGGGCGTGAAGATCGGCGTGACGAGCGCAATCGTATCAGCGGAGTTCAGAAGGCGAGCATTCTTGAGTGCTTTGAAGATGTAGCACATGGCCGCGGTACCGCCTTCGACCGGGTAGAGGTCGAATTTCGCGTTCGGGCGGTGGCCAGCGCACATGGCCCACATCAGATATTCATGAGTGATCGCTTCGTTGTGCACCAACGCGCGGTCGGGAACCGGATAGTGGTCGCCGATGATCGAATCCGTGAGTTCGTTGACGAACTTGTCAGGCTCGAAGGCGAATTTCTTGATGGCAAAATCCACCACAGCGTCGAGCGTCTCAGCGCCGGGCGTGTCCGGATCGCCCTTGCGTTTTTCTACCCATGCCTTCAGCCGCTTGTAGCATCCGTCGACGGGCGGCATTCCCGCGAGACCCGCTTCCTCATCGAAGGAAACACGCTTGGCCTCGGTCAGCGCGAACTGACCGAGAAGGAAGAAAGCTTCGCGCGCCTTGGTTGCGATCCAGTTGGGGTTGCCTCGCCCGGCGTTGAGATATGCACGACCCGATTTGTCGGCCTGAGCCAGTCTGATGAGTTCGTCCTTAATCTCAAAAGGGCTGAGATCGACAAATTTTGCGTAGATTCCCGCTTCCGTCATTATCATTCCTCCCACTGTGGTATGCCTGCCGGGCATTGGACACATCGAAATGCGGACTTCGAGTTCTGTTAGTTGGAATGGTATTCGATGAGATTGCTCCGGCAAAGGATGTTACATCTTCAAGAAGGTAGTATACGGTAGTCGGACTTCCAGGATGGACGGTCGGAAACGCGCGACTTTCAGTCATACTGTGGAAATCTTTCGACGCGGCGGCAGGCATATATAGAAACCCCTTCGAAGTCAGGAGTCATCGAACGAAGCAAGTTCGCGGCCCACTTCCGCCTACGCGTTTCAGGCTCTCAGGCACGGCCGTTGTCGGACCGCACTGCAATTGGCGACGACGTGCGGGGGCAAGATCCCAATTGCCTATCTCGGACAGAGTGGAGTCTTCGCGTTCTGATCGTCCAATTCGATACACCCGGAGCAATGGTATCGGTTGCCACCGCCATTGAGACGGACCTCCCGGTCGATGAGGGTAGTCTGCAGGTTCGACCCTGTCGCACCCAAAAGTGGCACCCCTTGGAGCAAGGGACGCATCGCCACTGGGGCGATCTTCACATCAGCAAATTTGCTTGTCACATGAAAACAACAATCATCTAAAATGGCGGTCGCAAGCAACGATTTTAACACGTGGCGAATTGATCGATTTAGCCGAGAGTGAAATGACTATCACGGCAATTGTCGGAATGCCCGATCCCGGTGGCGGGGTGCATCGAGGAAAGGATTTTCAAATGAACATACGGATGGCTTTGATGACCTCCGCCGCAGCATTTGCTGCTGCGTCCACGCCGGTCTTTGCTGCTGACGCAATCGTCGCCGCTGAACCCGAGCCAGTTGAATACGTCCGCGTCTGCGACGCCTATGGCACCGGCTACTTCTATATCATAGGCACCGAAACCTGCCTCAAGGTCAGCGGTTACCTGCGTTTCGAAGTCTATGCCGGCCCGGATGAGAAAGGCACCTCGGACTGGAACGCTCGCACGCGCGCTCATGTGCAGTTCACCGCCAAGAGCGACACCGAATATGGTCCGCTCACCGGCCTGATCGTTATACGAAACAACGGTGACAATCCCGAGACGACCTCGATCCTGGACTCGGCCTACATCGACATCGCCGGCTTCCGCGCTGGTCTGTTTTACAGCTGGTGGGATGACGACCTTTCCGGCGAACCGGACGTCCTGTCGAGCTTTGAAACCCTGCACAACTCCATCCGCTACCAGTATGAAAACGGCGACTTCTACGCTGGCGTCACCGTCGACGAGCTGGAAGACGGCTATTACAAACCCGGTGAGAACCCGAACAATTTCGGTGTGGGCCTTGGCATCGGCGGCAAGGCCGGAGCAATCAGCTATCAGGTCATCGGCAGCTACGACACCGACAACGAAGACGGTGCAGTGCGCGGAATGCTCTTTGCTGATATCGGCCCCGGGACCCTTGGACTGGCAGCGATTTACGCATCTGGTCCGAACTCCTACTACTCCCAGTCGGAATGGACCGTTGCTGCCGAATACGCGTACAAGGCCAACGAAAAGTGGACCATCACCCCGGAGGCCCAGTACTTCGGCAATTACGTCCCTGATCTCGGTAGCTTCAGTGGCGACTCGTTCGACGGCCTGGGCGACGCGTGGACGGTCGGCATCACGATTGACTACCAGATCGCTGACAACCTCTATGCCAAGGCAACGGCCGATTACACTGATCCCGACGATGCTGACGAGGTAACCAAGGGTTTCTTCCGTCTGCAGCGCTCGTTCTAGTTCGGGAGTCGGTGTCACGGTCCCAAGCTTGGGCACCATTTTGCCGACCCAGCCCTTGACCGGTCGGGTTAAGATGACTTCGCCGCTTCGTAAAGCGCTGTGCGCACGCCAAAGCCCGTATAGGGGTCGAACAAGATGGGGTGGTTGCCGTCCTCCCCGCTGCACGTCAACCCGAGATTCGCTTTGTCCCTTCCAAGACAGCGGATCAGCAGGCCCGGGCCGTCTTGTTTGGGCTCGGGAACGCGCAGAACGCCGGAGCTTTCGGCTCTGTAGATTGGAGGGCCGCACGAAGACACAGTACCAGATGCTGCTCATCGAACGACTTAGGAAGGTAACAAACGACCCCATTTTTCCGGGCGCGGGCGTGGTCGACGTCGTCGGGATAGGCAGTTAACGAGGATCATAGGAATCGCGTAACCAGGCCTCAGCTTTCGTCCGCTTCGAGCTCAGATGCGCCTGTACCTGTCGTTCATCCGCAGCACTGTGCTGACGCGACAAAGCCGGCGGCTTTCCAGTCGTTTCACGGCTGGCGTTATCGTACTTGGCTCCAGCGCCAGTCGATCGGCAATCGCGGTAAGGGTCGGAAGCCAGCAGCAACCAGTTCAGGGTAGATATTACGGTAAGTTACTTGTCTGAGGTTGCGTCCTGAGGCAGATTAGCAATGGCACATCGGAGTTGTAGTCCGCTCCTCTGCCTTTCCAGCGCGGCTGGAGTTAGCGAGGCGGGCTTCATACGATGGCAGCGTTGGCGCGAGTTCGGCTCGCGGTGGAAACACCTGGGCTGTGTCTGGTGCTGGGGACGCGCAAGGATGTTACTTCAGATTGTCACGGCTTGCTACGATCTTTATTCATGGCATGGCGATTGCGCTGCTGTTCCGGATAGGACGAGGTTCCCTCCCGGCGGCCTGCGGATCAAAACATCGCACAACCGTGAAGCAAGGACTTGCGGTGCGAGACGAGGCCCGGTGCACGGGACCGACGTACGTAACCATCAGTGGCTATCCCTTGCAAAAAGGGCTTCGCCGACTTCTGATCCAAGCCAGGAGGTGTTGTCATGCAGGGAGTGCATGTTGAAGGCGGTCGACACCAGAAGGTCATAGAGGCAGCTTTGGCTTTGCTGCTTATGTCCATGCTGATCGTCGCGAGCTTCTGGGTACTGCTGGCCTTTGTCGGTGTCCTCACCTACGCGGTGATCCTTGCCATTGCGACAGCGGGGCTGTTTGACCGAATAGTCGAGCTGCTGAACGGAAGGCGTCGCCTCGCTGCCGTGTTGTTCGGCGTGGTCGCCGTGACGATCATCGTCGTGCCATTGATCTATCTCTGTTCCGCTGTCGCCGACTATCTGAGTGTTGCCGAGGCGTGGTTGAGCACGGCCAGCACTCGCGGTATCCCCAATCTTCCCGAGTGGATTGCGGGACTTCCGCTCGTTGGGAAAAAGATGTTGGCGGCATGGCAGGAACTGCAGCGCGAGGGCCTGGTGTTGATGCAGCGCTACCAAACCCAGCTTGCTGCCGCGGGCCGCTGGCTCATCAATCTGGGTGCGGGCCTTCTGGTGGCCGTCCTTGAAATCTTCGTGGGCGTCATCATAGCCGCAGTACTTCATGCGTCGCGCACCTGGGTGGTGTGGTTTGTCTCCGCCATCATGGTCCGCATAGTTGGACCGAAGGGGCCAGAATTGCTGAATGCCGCGGGAAGGGCCATAAGCGGCGTTGCAATCGGCGTCATTGGAACGGCTCTGCTAGAGGGAGTGCTGGCTTGGATCGGCTTCGCAATCGCCGGCGTTCCAGGAGCCGTTGCCTTGGCCGCAGCGACCTTTTTTCTGGCCGTTATCCAGATTGGACCGCTTCTGGTTTGGCTGCCGGTAGCGATCTGGCTGGGTTCCGAGGGGCAAACCGGCTGGGCCATTTTCACCGCTGCATGGGGGATCATTCTGCTCATGGGAGCAGACAATATCGTGAAGCCTATGCTGATCGCCCGCAGCGGGCAGTTACCGATGCTCGTGCTTTTCATGGGAGTGATCGGGGGCCTGGCAGCCTGGGGCTTTACTGGCATGTTCATCGGTGCGACGACCCTGGCGGTGCTCTGGACCGTGTTGCAGGCTTGGCTCGGCACTAAGGAGGAGCAGCCGGCGGCGGTCACCTGAGTGCGTCCTCCAGCTTTGATGCTGCTATTTGGGTCGTTGGTGCCCGGACGGCTCGAGAAAAGAGTTCCAAGTGGGACACGCCCGCAAGTGGAACCCTTTGAAGAGGCAAGGCGGGTCATTTGGCATGAGTTTCTCGTGTTTCCGATTGCGGCCAGAAGATTGCAGCCATCAGGAGCGTGTAGATCAGGGCCGCGCCGACGTAGACAATGCGGGTCGCGAAGGATTCAGCGGCGCTGCCGGGCACCGGTGACACGCCAAGGCCAAACAGGATCAGGAATGTCGTGAGAGCGCCGGCGTACATCTTGGCATCTTGCGACCGGCCCGCAGCGCGCCCGCCCAAGATCAACGTCACCACAAGGATGATGAGAAAGATCGAGAGCAGGTTCGGACGTAGCATGAGGATGGAATAGGCGATGGATGCCAGGATCCCTCCTGACAGATTGATGACCACAAGGCCGATTGCCATTCGGCTGCTCGCAGCGGCATCGAATTGGCCAAGCAGTGAGGCGATTGTAATGGGGATGACTAGCGCTGCGGACAGTTGATCGTTGATCAGGCAGACCGCGACCGCCCCCAGCAGTATCGCTGTGTTCGCCAATGCTCGCCCATAGGAGGGAGGTCCGGCTGCTGCTCGAGCCGGCACGCGGCGCGTCGAAGGGGGCTCCGGGAATACCGCATGGGCGAGCCACATCAGGAGTGTGCCGCCGAGAATGCCGCTTATCAGGATCGACAGGATTGAATTCGCAAGGTCCTTGTTGAGGATTCCGATCAAGGGAACCATAATTGCGACGACCTGCACTAGAAAGATCGCGGGCCCGCCTGTGCCGGCGGACTGGGCCGCGAAACAGAAGAAGTAGATCAGCGCCAGCAGGATCAGGAATGTTGAAGGGCGATCGCCAAACAGATTCGTCAAGACCATCATGCCGATCCCCGTGAACAGGATCAGCAAGGCAGCCCCCAATGTCTTGCCTAGCGGCATCGGACCGGAGCTACCCAACAGGAACTGTGCGGCAAAAATAGGCACGAGGAACGGCACGATGGCACCGAGCGAGACAGCGGAGGTAAATCCCACGGAGACCACAAATGCCACCCGCAGTCCCTTTCGACGCTGCTCCGCAAGCGCGGTGTCGTTGTCAGCCGACATAGCTGAGCACCGATATGATGCGGATCCACAGCCAGCCCCAGGCATTTGTGATCGGATGATCGCCAGTGTAGATGACGACAGTCGCCTGCGAGCCATATCGCACGCCCTTTGGCCGTTCTACGTCCATGACCAGGCGAACCGGAAAGCGCTGCGCCTCCTGGACCCAGCCGGTGTCGGTCCGGATCGTCGGCAGACCGGTGTTCGGGTCAGTCCCGCCGCCACCCTGCTGAGATACGCCGAGACCGACGCTTTCGACCTTGGCAGGAAAGAGCCGTCCGGGGAGTGCATCGAAAAGCAGCTCGGCCCGATTGCCGACAGCGACATTCTCCAGGCTGTTCTCCTTGAAGGCCGCGGCAATCCAGATCGTCCCGACATCGATGAATGTCATGGCCGGCTGACCGACGCTGACGACCTTGCCGATGGAAAGCTGCAGGTTCGTGACGACGCCGCCCGATGGTGCGTGAACGGCGGTTCGAACCAAGTCTAGCTGGGCAGCCTCCAGCGCCGCTAGCGCTTCCCGGAACTGCGGGTTCTCGTTGCCTGCCGGGCCGAGTTCTTCCTTGGCCTTGGCGAGATCGGCCTGCGCACCAGTCACCGAGGCCTCAGCTTGCTCGTAAGTGGATTTCGCCGCATCATACCTTGCCTTTGAAAACACGCCCCGCTTGACCAGTTCGGTAGCCCGCGCGTACTCGTCGCGCTGGTTGTCCCGATCCGCCTCCATCTCCACCAGCTTGGCCTGGGCGGCGTCCACAGTCGCAGTGGAAGCGCCGAGGGTCTGGCCGACAAGCGCCAGATTGGCCTCCGCTTGGGTTACGGCGATCTGATAGGTGCTGGGATCGATGCGGAACAGCACCTGACCGGCTTCGACCAGCGCATTGTCGTCGACATTGACCTCGACGACCCGGCCGGCCACCTCAGGCGCAATCCCGACGACATAGGCCTGAACCTGCGCCTGCGAGGTCGACGGTGTACGCCGCTCCATGAAGACGGACAGCACAAACAGGACGAGCGCCAGGAGCACCATTATGAACGCCGTGCGGCGCAACGGATTGCGGCCGGCAATGACAACTGCAGGCTGGGTTGAATCCACGACTCTTCCCCCCGAAAGACGCTTTTCATCGAGTCGATGGCCCGCGGCGCGGCATACCTGGAAGCCGAACTGGACCAAACCGCATGCTACACCTTACCATCAGAGATGTCGTCCGAATAGACGATGCGGGCGCTCAAAGCATAGCGCCGACGAGGCAGCACGGCGGATAGGCGACCGTTTTCCACGTTACCGCGCGGGTGTTTAGTTCTCCCGGTGATACAGATTGACGCGGCCGGCGGCCAGCTGATCCACGAATGGTTATCATCGACAGGCTACTGCTGTACGGCCAGCGGAGGAACTGAAGGCTGCTCATTTGGCTTCAATAGTCCGACTTTGCATGAGGTACGGGAATAGCGGATATCGTGGAAAAACCGCGTGCACAGCGTCCCGGATGTTCCCCCAGCCTTTCAATGATATCGACCCATGGGCGACCGTCTCCTATTGGTTTTCGTCAAGCAGATCTTGCTTAAGAACGCGCGGAAAGCGGTTGCATTGTCTGGAGCGGAAAGCCTCTTGTCAGGGAATAGTCTGTAGCCTCGCGTAAACTCTATAAGGATACCGGTATCCCGCAGCGTATCATGCTATTATTAGGTGTTTCTAAATCGCGCCCTGCCGAGGTCGATTCTGATCGCGGGCCGGTGCGGTTTCAAAAATACCGCCACATACAAGAGCACTCGCTCTTGGAACGGGCGAGGCCGTTTGGGAGGCCGAACATGATACGGCTTGTTTCAATCGCAATGGCAATGACAGTTGCATGTCTCGGCATGGCTCGCCAAGCGATGATCGCAGAGGTGTGCAGAGAAGACCGCGGCCCATAGTGCAGCGTCAGTTCTGCGTTAGTGGACGCAATAGAGGCAGCCTCTAAGATGTAGCAGCAGCTGGCGAGACGGTGGCGGCATTGACGCCGCCACCAAGGGCATTGAGACCACAACCACAATTGTGGCTCTTCAACAGGAGGACGGACAATGTTAAGATTCAAGCCTCTCTTCGCCGCCTTGGTGGCTGCGATGTTCCTTGCGGGTTTGCCAGCTATGTCGTGGGCGACGGAGCAAGGTCAACAGCGCAAGGCTGCGCGTGATGTCCGCCAGGATACCCGCCAAGGCGCACGGGATACGAAGCAGGCGTGCCGCTCCGCTAACGACAAAAGCAATGCCGCGTGCCGTCAAGACAAACGAGATACCAAGCAGACGGGACGTCAGACGGGCAGAGACATCAAATATTAGCCGCATACAACTTGATACGACTTGCGGCACCGCAACCCCTCTGCCGCAGGGCGGGTGACGTCAAGCCTTCTGATCGGTTTGAGGTCCGACTCAGACGTACCCTCAAGCCCCGAGCGGATGGTTTCGGATAACCAGTGCCCCGCCGAAGCCATTTGGTCCCTCAACCTCAGGCGGAGGGTGCGTCTGAGTGCCTGGCTCCTTGCTGAAAGCACCACTCGAGCAAGTGCGTCCAGTAGCACATCGCGAATCAGACGATGTTCGCGGCAGGTGCCGGGTCATGCGACCGAACGGTCGTCGTACAGCAATTCGATATCGATGGCTTTCGGGCCCTTACCCATCCGATCCGGTTCGGTATTGAAGGAGACTTTCTGGCCGTCCCTGCAGGGGCGAGATGTGAACGAACACATCCTTAGCTCCTCCGTCTGGCTGATGAACCAGAATCCCTTGTCCGCATTGAAGAACTTCACCGTACCTGTGGCCACGAATATTCCCTCAAAGTTAAATGGCGTTTCCAGCATGCAACCAACACGACTGTTTGAAAAGGTGGGCGGCAAAACGCCAGGTTACATACTGCATTGACAATACATCAATTGTGCCCATTATCTTTTATATTACTAAAACGAGAGCAGCCTGATGCATTCAGCAAAAGTCATTCCTCTCTTTCCGGAAGCTCCGGACAGGCAACCCGCCACAAACTTGTCTAAAGACAAAAAAACGAAAACAGATCGGGCGATCTTTCTTCTACTTTGCGGCCTCTCCGCCGTTCTTGCGAGCACGCTCTACGTGTCATTCGCAGACGACGTTGTCGCGCCTGTGGCTGGCACTCAATTGATGCCGTAGCCGGCCGCTGCGCTCTTTCCTTTTCTGTCAGTTGTTGAAAGGCTAATCATGGAGATGCGCCGCTCGTCGCACGCCTGCCGCTTGCAATACGGTCGGAGGATCCGGCTACAAGATAGTAGTGTTCCAGTTCTCTTCTTATGCGCCCAGCCTCTATCCGAACATATGGGTCTTTTTGCGCGCCGAAGTTCCCATCTCGCCCGAAAACTGCTTGTGCGATGGTGAACGCCTTCAGATTAACCGCGGCGGCCAGCAAGTGTCTCGCTGACTACGAAGTGGTTTCGTCCCCGCTGCGGTAGCAGGATTCATCGCTACCGAGAATGTGCTCAACCTGCTCCTGCACCTCGTGAGCCGGTGGAACAGGCGGTCCAACCTTGTATGTCTCCTGCGTCCCCGGTTCCTCCCGACCAAGCACAATGGTGGATCGATTCATTCAGCGCACGCCAACATCGAACGGACGAAATAATACCCCGCGGAAGTAGGCAGCGCGTAGACCGCCGCGGGATCCCGACGAGGCGGTCGGCTTCTCTGGCCGCCCAGTGCACCTTGCGACCCGTCTGACCCATGGCTGACCGTGCCATACTACAGTGGCTACCGTAACATACTTCTCACGCGCGCGAGTCCTTGACATCATCTAACTAAAATGTGGGGGAGCGCGCGATGGTATCGACCCGGACGAGAACCAGGACGCGGCGCGGCGTGGTCGGATCAGGCTGATGCTGAAGCTTCCGGCTGTGAGAACCCAACTTCAGAACGTCAAGGAGGGTTGGCCGTTCGGTGAAATCTTTGAAGCCTATGACACGGCATGTTCCACACTTGAAAGGTTTCGCCACAGTCTGGATTGCCGCGATGGCGTTCTGATCGAGGAGTATGAAACGGTAGGTGCCGAGATCGAGGCTGACGTAGTGCGAGAGATTTTACGCGCACCTTAGGGCGAGACTATGTTGGCAGTGGCTTCCGAATAGAGAGAGCCGACGAGTGCTGGAAGAATAGAGAGAGGCCATGATTGGCGTTGAGACCCTAGACGACAAACGCATACTGATCATCACGCCGCAAGGTCCCCTCGAGCGGGCGGACTTCGAGGCGATTTCAAGAGAGTTTGAACGTGTGATCTCTTCAACGGGCAAGGTGGCTGGATTGATGATCAAGATGAAGTCGTTCCCCGGGTGGGAGACATTCGAAGCAATCACCACGCACTTGAAGTTTGTCGCCGGTCACCATCGCACCATCGAACGCATTGCGGTTGTGACAGACAGTAGCTGTCTGAGAATCATTCCGGGCCTCGCTGGTTATTTCGTTCACCCAAAAATCTGCGTTTTCGCCCTCGGGGAAACGGAGCAAGCGCTCTCATGGCTTGAGAGGGGAAATTGAAGACGCTGACCGAGCACTCTGATCCTTGGAGAGCTGTTGAAAGATGGAGAGAACCCTCCCGCATGCAGGTTTAGTCGCATAGTCGCAGACGCGAGCGTCGCGCAACCTTCGAAGCTCGCAGCAGAGATGCCTACATGAATCGCAATAGCGAAGTGTAGCGATGGGAAAGTCACGTACCAGCACTCAAGCGGATCGCTGTCGGGAGGACACTTCAGCATGGCAAGCAAACTGCCTGAAATCCCTTCGCCGGAAGATCCAGCGTGGTTGGCCGAGGTGACTTACCGCTTTGCCTTTGACGCAGCCCATAGGCCGCTCCCGTCGGATGCAAACGCTGCCCGGCGACGACTAGACGGCGGAAACCGCGCCTTCGCCGAACTCCTTGATCGGGCGGCTCTCTCCAAACCGGCAAAATTGCGAATTGATGTCGATCCGCGTGATGTCGGCCTTTCCCATCGGCACAGTGCAGCCCCCAAACAGCAACCGTTTGCTGCAGTCGTAGGCTGCGCTGATGCGCGTGTTCCGGTGGAGCTTATCTTTTCAGAAGGGCCGAATGACCTCTTCGTTGTCCGGGCTGACGGCAATGGGTTGGGCGACGATGTGATGGGCAGCCTCAGCTATGCGGTCCACCATCTGAAGGACAGCCTGCGCACCATCGTCGTTCTCGGCCACAGTCGTTGCGGTGCGGTTTCGGCAGCGGTCGATATCCATCTGGAACCCGCCAAGTACATGAAAATCATGACGCAGAAGGATCTGCGTCAGATCGTGGACCGCACGCTGGTCGTGGTCCAACTGGGCGCGACCTGGCTAGAGCGCGTGCATGGGACGGAGGTCATACGCCAGCCGGGCTATCGGGCCACGCTGATTGAGGTGGCGATCGTGCTGAATGCGGCATTGACTGCCTACGGCATGCGTCCGGGCCTGAACTTGGGAACTCGTGAGGGCATTGACGTCGTCTACGGCGTCTATCTTCTGGAAGAGCGACTGGTGTGGGCGCCAAGACCTGACGCGTCGGACTGGTTCGGTCTGGCGGCTGCGCCACACGACCCGAATGAGTTTGTTGCGCTGTGTGACCTTTTAACGTCGTGCGAGCGAGTGCAGACCCTGCTCGACGGGCCTTGAGTTCTTGCGATTTGCAGTGCCGAGAGGTGGCCACGATTGCTCAATGCGGTGTCGGAGGCGTACTGCCGGCGAGAGAGGATGCTTTGCAGGTCGTGGAATATAAAGATCGCAGCTTGTCCTGAACATCTCGGCGCAGCAGGTACGGCGCGATGATTGCACCAAAGGACTGTATTGTTCCTGAGACGGAAGGGGAGGAACGTGATCGTCGCGTCGGTGCCTTCAGGTCGGGCGCCTGAAGGCGTTTGCGGGGGGCGTTCGCATACGGAAAATAACAGCGTTGCCGGGCATTGGAACGCTGGGTGAGATCCGCGAAGAAACGGCATCAAATGAGCTGGAACAAGCTTTACGCACTCAGGAGCTATCTGCGATCATCGTTGTGGATCGTGCCCTTCTTCGCGCTTGTTCTTCAGCAGATACTCTTTCGCGCGGCGCTAGTGCTTGAGGAGTGGACGACGTGGGTCCCGCGTTGGCCGCTCGGTACCGAAGGCACGGTCGCCGCGATGCAAGCCATCATCAGCTTGGCGCTATCTTTCATTGTTTTCACCTTTGGCTCGCTCCTTGTGGCCATACAGATCGCAAGTGGGCAGCTTACGCCCCGGATCATCGCCACCACGCTCCTGCGCGACAATGTCATCCGCTTCACGGTGGGCTTGTTTATCTTCACGCTTCTCTTTGCGATCGGCGTAATAAGTCGCGTAAACACATCCGCTCCGTCATTCATTGTTTGGTTTTCAGGCATTCTTGGTGTGGCATCGCTGGCCGCCTTTCTTTATTTCATTGACTATTCGGCCCGCCTGCTTCGACCTGTCAGCATTATCCATCGCGTTGCCGAGCAGGGCTTTGAGGTGCTAAACCTCGTCTACCCTGCTCCCCTATCGAAGGACGAGGGAGGGTCTCTGCCGCACCATCCGCTTGGAGAGCCTGCGCGGATCGTCGCCCATAGCTCTTCCTCCGCCATCGTCCTTGCTGTCGACGTGAAGTCGCTGGTGGCCCAAGCGAAGCGGGCAGACGGCATCATCGAGCTCGGGGCGCGCATCGGTGATTTCGTGTCGCAACGCCAACCGCTGTTTCGCCTCCATGGCGGTGCATCGACGGTCGCCGACCACGAGCTTCGCCGGACCGTCGCTTTCGGGCGGGAGCGGACCATCGAGCAGGACCCAACCTTCGCCTTCAGGGTGATTGTCGACATCGCCACCAAAGCCCTTTCCAAGGCGATAAACGACCCGACCACAGCCGTGTTAGCAATCGATCAGCTCCATCGACTCCTACGCAGCGTCGGCCGGCGCCAACTCGGCAACGACTATATACGTGATGCCGAGGGGCGCCTCCGCGTCGTATTTCCGACGCCCAATTGGGAGGATTTCGTACAACTGACCTGCCGCGAAATCAGGATCTACGGGACGGAGAATCTTCAAATCGCACGACGCCTTCGCGCTATGATCGAAAACCTGGATGCGGTCCTGCCGGAAACCCGGAGGCCCGCGTTGCGACTGGAACTGGATCTGCTCGATAGGATGATTGAAAGGGTCTATCTATTGCCTGAGGACGCAGCACTTGCTCGGATCGCAGATACGCAAGGGCTTGGCGGTTCGGCACAGGGTTAACGTCTTTCCCGACGTTGCTGAGAGCGACGAATGCGGGCGGCGAGTCCCGCGCGCGGGATCGGAATTGAACGACGCGCACCGCTGACAAGCGGCGGCGGTAGCGGTTTATACCAATGCTACTATTGCATGTATTGCATCGCACTGACGTTCTATAGCCAGACAGGGTAAGCTGACTAGCGGATGCGTCAGCTTTCAGAGGGAGGAAACTTCGATGGCCTATCTGTCCATCCCGCCGCTATCGAACACGTAGTTTAGGGGATGTTACGAGCGGAGAGGGCACCCGAGCGTGATGTCCTGTCGGATCGTTGACTATTTACCGAGAGTGCTGGGTGAGGTTTGAGTCCAGCACCTCCTTGTCGTTGGTTCCGCGACCGTGCTCACGACAGCTATTCAGGGCTTTTGGTCGATTGGTGCGTCGCAGCACGCCTGGCAGGCCGAAAACACGTCTAACCCTTACAAAAAAAACGTAGCTTTCTACTAATTTAGCGAGTAGGTATTTCTAATATCAGGTCAACGTAGAGTTTCGGCAGGCAGGCTTACTTTTCCAGCGAATATTCTTCGGCGGAGGTAATTATGTCGCGTGATCCGATGCATAAATCTAGCCGGATTGACCAATTTTTCTCAGGGCCGAATGCCAGGGGTGATCGATGGCGCGATCTCGCCGATTCTGCCGATGCATGGCTTGCCGGTTCGCTTGATCGGGCTGGGTTCGAAGAAGAACTCGCAGACCTGACGATTACCGAGGCCTATTTCGCTTACCCTGGTGGACAGCTTTTATCGGCGTTGCGGGAAAACGCCGCAGCGGATGAAGCCGCTGCCACGGTGCATCTCGTAAACCGCATCGTCCGTGCTGTGATGACGAGGTCGTTTCGGCAGGACGCGGGCGACTGGGATCCGGGTGAGGATGTTCGTGACAGCGTTCCGGAAATCGTGCCGTCGTCGCTCACCGCGCGGGAGCATCACCGACCCTATTTCGAGACACTGATCGTCACGGGGGTTCCCGCGTCGAGCTGGCTGGCGCTTTGCACCGAATGGCGTAAACTTCGCCGTCCGCTGGACACGTTCATTTACGAGCCGGTTTTCGTCGGAAGCCTCGAGGATGCATTCTGCGCGACGATTCTCAATCCCAATGTAGGAGCGATCGTCATAAACGAGGGATTTTCCTTGCGCTCGCGGCAGGATGCGCCGGTGTTGCGGTCCTTGATAGCGTCTCTCAACTCCAAGGAAGCGAACACTGCGTCGGCCCTCGGGCTGGCCAAGATTCTGAAGCGTGTTCGTCCTGAACTCGATCTGTATCTGATGGTAAATCGGCGCGTCGAGGAATTGGCTGGCCAGGCCGATGCAAGCGTCGCACGCCGCATCTTCTATTCAGTCGAGGAGTTGCTGGAACTTCATCTGGCGATCCTCGAGGGGGTGCAAGCGCGATATGAGACGCCCTTCTTCGACAATCTCAAGAAGTATGCGCAGCGACCGGTCGGCACCTTTCATGCCCTGCCGATCGCCAGAGGCAAGTCGATCTTCAAGTCCGACTGGATTCGGGACATGGGCGAGTTCTACGGACCGACTCTGTTTCTTGCCGAAAGCAGCGCGACCACCGGGGGCCTCGACAGCCTGTTGGAACCGACGGGCAATATCAAGAAGGCGCAGGAACTGGCCGCAAGGGCGTTCGGCGCCGACCACGTCTTCTTCGTGACCAACGGGACGTCGACGTCGAACAAGATGGCGGTTCAGGCGCTGCTGGCGCCGGGCGATATCGTGATCGTCGATCGCAATTGCCATAAGTCGCACCATTACGGAGTGGTGCTCGCAGGTGCGCAGCCGCTCTATGTCGAGGCATTCCCGATGACGGAATACTCGATGTACGGAGCAGTCCCCCTTCGCACTATCAAGCAGGCGCTGTTGAACCTGAAGGCGGACGGAAGGCTGAACCGCGCCAAGATGGTCGACCTGACCAACTGCACCTTCGACGGCCATATCTACAATACGCGGCGAGTCATGGAAGAGTGCCTCGCGATCAAGCCGGATCTGATTTTCCTGTGGGACGAGGCATGGTTCGGATTTGCGCGGTTCTCCCCGTTCTTGCGTCCCCGCACGGCCATGGGCGCGGCCCACGATATCGAGACGTGGATTCACGATCCGGATTCCGTTGCAGCCTACGAGGCGCAACAGGCGGAGTTGGGTGCGAGCCCGTCCGACGACACGCTGCTGGACAAGCGTCTGATCCCCGACCCGCGCAAGGTTAAGCTGCGCGTCTATCAGACGAATTCCACGCACAAATCGATGTCTGCCCTGCGCCAGGGCTCGATGCTGTTGGTCAAGGATGTCGAGTTCCGCAGCGTGGAAGCACAATTCCACGAAGCGGTGTTCACTCACGCCTCCACCAGCCCGAACCAGCAATTGATTGCCAGTCTCGACGTCGCGCGACGGCAGATGGAGCTGGAGGGCTATGGCCTGGTGCACAATGCGATCGAGATCGCGCTGGCAATCCGACAGGCGATTGGGCGGCACCCCCTGATCTCCAAATATTTCCATGTGCTCGGCTCCGACAAGATGGTGCCAGATCAGTTCCGTGAGAGTGGCTTCACCGACTTCCTCGACCCCGGGTCAAACTGGGTGGCTGCCTGGCGCAGCTTCAAGGATGATGAATTCTGCCTTGACCCAACGCGCATGACGCTTGTTTGCGGCACGGCGGGGTTTGACGGTACGCAGTTCAAGAAACTTCTGGCAGACCGCTACAACATACAGCTCAACAAGACGTCCCGGAATTCGGTCCTGCTGCAATCGAACATCAACAACACGCGTAGCGACGTTGCTCATCTGATCCGGGTGCTGGTCGAGATCAGCAGCGAGATCGATCAGCGCCTGGTCGGAAGCGGTCCCAACGTCCGGAAGGAATTCGAAGCCCGGGTGAAGAGCCTTATGACAGATGTGCCGGACCTGCCGAACTTTTCCCATTTTCATGATGCCTTCCGGGCAGACGCCGGCCAACGGACGAACGAAGGCGACATTCGTGGCGGTTTCTACTCCGCCTACAATGCCGACGGATGCGAGTATATTCGGCTTGCGGATCCGGAGATCGACAGGCGGCTGAAAGAGGGCCCCGATCTCGTTTCCGCGAATTTCGTCATCCCGTACCCGCCGGGCTTTCCGATCATGGTGCCGGGGCAGGTGATCACCCAGGAAACGATCGACTTCATGCGCAAACTCGACGTGAAGGAAATCCATGGCTATGACGCCGCCGAAGGCTTGAAGCTGGTGCGTGCGGAAGCGCTGGCGAACGCACCGGTAAGTCGACGAAGCGAGCCGCCTGAGGAATGCACCAGAGCATAGGGCAGGAAGGTTTTAGGCCGTGTCGACAAATCGCTTACGGGTCTCGGCACATGCACTGTCACAGGGATGGGTGACTTCATGATCGACTGGTTTTTCCAGACGCTGCGAAGCTACCCGGAAATCGCCATCTTTCTGGCCCTGGGCTTTGGGTATTATTTTGGCTCATTCTTCTACAGAGGCTTGGGCCTTGGCGCGGTCACCGCGACGCTCATTGCCGCCGTGATCATCGGCCAGATTGGCATTGCGGTTTCGGGGCCGCTGAAACCGACGTTTTTCTTGATGTTCCTTTTCGCCATCGGCTATGGCGTTGGACCGCAATTCGTCCGGGGCATCTCGCAGGACGGAATACCGCAGGCGTTGTTCTCGGTGTTGGTTAGCTCGTTCTGCCTCGGCACCGCCTATATCGGCGCAAGGTTGGCCGGTTATAGCGTAGGTTCCGCTGCCGGCCTCTACGCCGGTTCGACGACGATCTCCGCTTCGATGGGGCTTGCGACCGATGCGATCGGCCGGCTGGGTCTGCCAGCCGAGGAAACGAAGGCGCTCCTCGACGCGATGCCGGTTGCATATGCCGTCACCTACATCTTCGGCACAATGGGCTCCGCGATCATTCTTTCCACCATCGGCCCTGCGCTTCTTGGCATCGATCTGCCGGCCGCCTGCAAGCGCTACGAGGAAAGCCGCGGAGGCAAGAAGCAATTGGGAGGGCCGGGGACGGCCTGGCACCGCTTTGAATTGCGGGCATTTCGCGTGCGGGAGGAGGCGCCCATCGTCGGTAAGACGGCGCAGGCGGCCGAGGCACTCCTTCCCGATCAGCGCGTTTTCGTAGAGGGTATTCGACGCGGCCAGCAGATTATCGACGCCACTGGCGACACGCTCATCCAGGCCGGCGATGTCGTGGCCGTGGCTGGCCGCCGAGAGGTACTGGTCAATCTGATCGGCACAGCGGCGGATGAAGTCGACGATCGGGAACTGCTGGCGGTGCCGATCGAAGGCGTCGACGTCTACGTCACCAGCAAAGAGGTGGACGGCATGACGCTGGCCGAGTTGGCCAGAGCTCCAGGCGCTCGCGGTGTGTTCCTGCGAAAAATCACCCGTGGAGTGACCGCGACGGATATTCCGATTTTCGCCGACACGACGTTGCACCGGGGTGATATCGTCAATCTTGTCGGACGAACCCAGGACATAGCGGCGGCCACAAAGTTGCTGGGTCGCCCGGACCGCGCGACCGATGTGGCGGATGTGGCGTTTATCGGTGCGGCAATAGCGATAGGCGCCTTGCTCGGTGCATTGGTTTACAAGATCGGCAGCGTGCCTCTTACGCTGTCCACCGCTGGCGGCACGTTGGTTTCCGGCCTCTTTTTCGGTTGGCTTCGCTCGGTGCGCCCAACCTTTGGCCGTATCCCGTCCTCGACCGTGTGGTTCATGAATTCCGTTGGCCTGAATGTGTTTATCGCCGTGGTTGGGATCTCCTCGGGGCCGAGCTTTGTCGCGGGGCTGAGGGAACTCGGTTTTAGCCTGTTCCTCTGGGGTGTTTTTGTAACGACTGTGCCTCTCGTACTGGCGATGTATGTCGCAAAATACGTGTTTCGCTTCGATGAAGCGATACTGCTTGGATGCTGCGCCGGTGCACGCACAACGACCGCCGCCCTTGGCATGATCAACGACCGCGCCAGCAGCCACATTCCCGCACTCGGCTACACGGTTTCCTACGCCGTCGGAAGCATATTGCTGACGACCTGGGGCATGGTCCTGGTGATGTTGATGACATAACCGCGAAAGACTGACCTTTCGCGCGATCGTTCAAAACAGGAGCGGGTCATGGCTGACGCCCTTACGCTATACAAGTCCGAGGTCCTACGTCCTTTCGAGATCAAGGATGAGCTAATCCAGCTTGCCAAGAATACCTCAAAGGCCATCCCAATCAGCGTACCGGAATGCTGGTCGCGGCAATCCCAACTGGAATGGGCGGCCAAGTCCGATTTTGAAGCAGCTGAGTCAGACAAGGCATCGTTGTCAAACAAACAGGGAGGCGGACTTCAATGAAGAGGATAACGCGAAAAGTCATGTGGCCGAATGCGGCTGCGCTTTCATCGGCGCTATTGCTGATCTTTGTGTTGGGATCACCGCCGGGCGCAACGGCCGGCGACGCGGAGGCCAAGCAGCTGCTCAAGGCGATGTCGGACTATTTGGATGCGCAGAAGGCCATTTCATTTGCATATGACAGCAATCTCGAGGTCGTCACCAAGCAACACCAGAAATTGCTACTTGCGAGCTCGGGCAAGATTGAGATAGGCCGGCCCGACAAGATCCGCGTCGCCCGGACCGGGGGCTTTGCCGATGTCGAAATGGTTTTCGACGGAAAGACGCTCACTGTGCTGGGAAAGGACCTCAATGTCTACACTCAGGTGGAGGTGCCCGGTACGGTCAAACATCTGGTTGACGAATTGAGGGAAAAGCTTGACAAGCCCATACCCGGCGCTGACCTGCTGCTTCCCAATGTCTACGATAAATTGATGGCCGACGTAGTCGATGTGAAGGATCTCGGCAGTGGTGTGATCGGGGGTACGGAATGCGATCATCTCGCGTTTCGCAACAAGGACGTCGATTGGCAGATATGGATCGCCCAAGGCGAGCACCCTTATCCCTGCCGATATGTGGTCACCGCCATGAAGGTTGACCGAGCACCACAGTACAGCATCCAGATCAGGGATTGGAAAACAGGCGCTGACGTTGCCGCTGACGATTTCGCCTTCAACAACACAACCGGCGCCAAGAAGGCCGACCTCAAGGACCTAAAGGATATCGACGAACTACCCGCACACTTTGCCGTAGGAGGAAAAAAATGACAATGTTCAGGAAACTGGGAGTTCTCTTGATTGCCGCCGTCATGGGATTTGTCGCGCTCGAGTTGGGCGAAGTTCTTACGATCCCAAGTGTTCATAGTTTTGTCTCGACTGCGGAGGCAAGAGTCGGGCGCCCCTTGACCCCGGTCAGCGTGGCCGGCGTGGCGAGACGCTCGTCGCGGCGTTGCGCAGCCGGAGTGTATAACTGCTAGTCAAACAATGAACCGAACTTCAGATTCAGGTGACTAGGAGCCTCACTCAGAAAGGCATCGTTTAAAGCAGTATCTGCCACGTCTGGTGACGATGCGGATGTAGGCAATAATGATCCGGCTGCTCGGGATGCGATCGACTTGCCTCTCACGCGGCCCGAGGGTTCGTTGCGCTGGTGGTCAAGCGCTCCAGACAAAAAGGAGGTGGGACGGGCTGTACGCCCTGCGGCCTCGGCTCCTATGACACTAACCGCAGAAAGGTCGAAGCTCGTGACAGCAGAAACAGGCAGCGGGCAGAACGCGAAGCAAATGAGGCGCCTATTCTTCAACGCCCTCATCGAGCAGATTGGCGTGGTCTGGCCAATCTTGTCCGGGATCATCACCGTAATGGTTGGATGCGGCCTTGCAATTTGGCGCATTGAGGACTGGGGGATGGGCGAAGCTCTCTACTTCACCTTCGTCACAGGACTTACCATCGGCTACGGCGATTTCACGCCCAAACATTTCACGGCTCGGGTGCTGGCATTGGTAATCGGTTTTGCCGGGATTGTGCTGACCGGTCTGATTGCAGCGGTAACCGTCAAGGCTCTGAGCGCTGCTGATCGGAAAGTCCCTTGAGGTTCGCGTCCCTTGGACGGCCCCCCAAAGATTTAGCCGGACGAACAAGCGGCCGCTCGGGGCTCCCGTATGCTTGTCAGAACGCCCGAAACTTTCATTCTTACCTACGCTGATTCTGAGTCTTAGGCTCGCCTACACCGGATCAGTCCATTTCTCTTGGGCGTTGGTGGAAGGATCGCGCCCATGGCGGAATATTTATCTTTGATGCAGTCTTTTATGCGACGCCGGCGTCTCTGGGGGGTCGGCTTGAAAATTACACCCAGGTCGGTCCACCCAGATGCTCACGCATTTGGATGCAACCTGTGGCATGGCTTTTCCGACAGCGGCAACGCCACCTTCAACGCCGTCCCTTCGCGATCGGAAGCGAGAGCACGTCACTCGAATGGAAGGCCGGCGCGGTCTTCCATTCGAGTGGAACGAGGCGACCAGCGTCTTTGCCGATGTTGACTACGCCTTCGATCTCGCCGGCAGCGACGATAACAGTTTCGGGGACGCGCTCGCCAGCATTGCGCGGTGGCCTTCACGCCGATCCTAAATCAGGAGCGTACCCAAATCCACAGATCGGTTCGGCGGGTGAAGGAGATCGCCAGACAAGGCATCGCAGTCGACGCATCAGGATCATGCCTTGACGTTACCTCCGCGTGGAGCAGATTATGTCTCGGTAAAGGGAACCCGCCACGCCTAAGCCCGGCGCCCGCCATCTAATTCTTCGGCAGCGCCCCTGCAACTCGCTTCGTTGTTGACGCTGGCCCGAAAATCAGGACGAAAGGATCCATCATGCGCCGGTACGCTGTGGAATTCATAGGGACTTTCTTTCTCGTGTTGACAATCGGCTGCACCGGGATGGCAGCGGCACCGGGCGTCATTGCTCCGTTGGCCATCGGAAGCGTGCTGATGGTGATGATCTACGCGGGGGGCCACATCTCGGGCGCCCACTACAACCCGGCAGTCACGCTCGGGGTGCACCTACGGGGACGGTGTCCTGCGTCTGATGTGCTGCCCTACTGGGGCGCGCAACTGCTCGGGGCCGTCGTTGCAGCGTGGATCGTCGGCTTCGCCCTCAAAGGGGCGCCGGTTAGCCCGTTCATTGCCCCCGTATTGGGGGCGGTTCTGGCTGAGTTTCTTTTCACCTTTGCGCTTGTATACGTGGTGTTGAACGTGGCCACGGCCGAGGCAACGGAAGGCAATTCCTATTTTGGTCTTGCCATCGGCTTCACCGTTCTGGCTGGCGCCTTCGCCGTCGGTCAGGTCTCTGGAGCCGCTTTCAATCCGGCCGTCGCCATCGGCGCCGCCATGCGCGGAATGCTCCTATGGTCCAGCATGTGGTTTTACATCATTGCGGAACTATTGGGAGGGGCCGCAGCGGCGTTCTCCTTCAAGGCGCTCAACTAGCCGGCTTGGGAATTCATAGGACGGGTATCAACGCGACGACCGCGGAACACACCGTACTCACACAAACCGTTGGCTTCCTGGGCCTAAAGCGTCGTGCATTCAGACGTATCCGGCGGTGTCGCTTGCCAGTTAAAAGTGCGAATGTGGCCGTTTCGGCCGGTTTTAGCATTTAAAGCTGAGAATCTAAGCGCCGAATTCTCAAATTAACTGCAACTGCGAAGACGCCATAGTGTTGATTTGCACTGAGAAGTGACCCGGCATTGGAGTGGCTGGACCAGCGAGGCGCTTCAAACTAAGCCGCCTGCTGGGCGAGTTGGGTTTCAAATTCTGCTGGTGACCTGTAGCCGAGGGCTGAGTGCAACCGCCTGGCATTGTAGATCTCATCGATGAACCTGGGCAAGCGGTCGGCCACGTCCACGAAGGTCTCGTAGCCGGCGGGGTAGATATCTTCCACTTTCAAGGTCTTCATAAAGCTCTCTGCCTGCGCATTATGATAAGGGTTGCCGACGGCGCTCATGGAACCCTGTAGACCAGCGGCATCAAGCGCCCGTCGTCACTTGCGTATTGGCATCCGCGATCCGTGTGGTGAATGCAGCCGGGAGGAGGCTTTCTGTTCTCGATTGCGGACTGCAATGCCGCGAGCGCGAGCGGCGTGTCCAGGCGTTTTGACAGGCCATAACCGACGACTTTCCGGCTACAGGCATCGAGAATGACAGCCAGATAGCAGAAACCGGCGGCAATGCGAATGTATGTAAAATCAGCGACCCAGACCATGTTGGGTCGATCCGGGATCACATTGCGATAGAGGTTCGGGTAGATTGGTGAATCGTGGTTGCTGTCCGTCGTGCGAACATAGCGCTTGCGTGGCTTGATCCCCAATTCATTTTCCCGCATGACGCGCGCTACACGCTTATGGTTGACGAGGTGGCCTCGCCGCTGAAGCTCGTACGTCACACGACGGTATCCGTAGTATGGCAACTCGTCCTGGATGTCCTCAATGATTGCAACGAGCTCGGTATCGCCGAGATTCAAAGCCCTTGCCGTCGATCGGTAATAGTAGCTGCTTCTTGGGAGGTCGATCATTTTGCACCCCCGTCTGACGGAGCAGGGCGCGGGCCGGTGACGATGGAGGATTTCTCGTTGCCGTCGGCGATCGGCTGGCGCGGTGTTTTTTTCACCAGGTCCAGCTCCATCGTGAGCTGGCCGACCTTTCGTTCCAGCGCCGCGATTTGCGCTTCATATTCAGCGATGACGCTCGCCTCGGCCTCCTCATCGCTGAGTTCGCCCCGATCGAACTGTGTCAGCCACAACTGAATGAGGTTGGCCGAAACGCTGTAAATGCGCTGCGCATCGCGACGTCCGATGACACCACTTCGAATATCCTGGCAGAGCTGCAGCTTGAACGGTGTCGAATGCCGTCGATATGGACCTCGTGACTTCATGAGCCTTCTCCGATTGAGGCCCACAGAGCGTATCAGTTTTTCCGTTTCCCGTGGTCCAGCCCGAGGGGTTCACTCCACATTTGCGCCGAGAATTGACACGCCTCTTAGGTATGTTTTGGGTCGGTGGTGGTGGTCAAGTTCCTACTTTTCTCCTTTGCGGTTTTGGGTTCATGCGCTGAGCTGTTCTTGAATCGGAAGCTGTCGTTTCCGGTTTCGAGGATGTGGCAGTGATGCGTCAGGCGATCGAGCAGCGCGGTAGTCATCTTGGCGTCGCCGAACACACTGGCCCATTCGCTGAAGCTCAGGTTGGTGGTAATGATGACGCTGGTTCGCTCGTAGAGTTTGCTCAACAGATGGAAGAGCAGTGCACCGCCTGACGCGCTGAATGGCAGGTATCCAAGTTCGTCGAGGATAACGAGATCGGAGTGTATGAGCCGGTTGGCGTTCTGACCGGACCGTCCATGAGCTTTCTCCTGCTCGAGAGCGTTGACCAGTTCGACGGTCGAGAAGAAGCGAACCCGCTTATGATGATGCTCGATGGCTTGAACGCCGATCGCGGTGGCGACATGCGTTTTACCTGTGCCGGGTCCGCCGACCAGAACGATCTTGTTGGCCTCGTCGAGGAAGTCACAGCGATGAAGCTGGCGCACGAGCGCCTCGTTGATCTCGCTGCTTGCGAAGTCGAAACCGTTCAGATCACGGTAGGCGGGAAAGCGTGCCGTCTTGAGCTGATAGGCTGTCGATCTGACCTCCCTTTCTGCCGTCTCCGCTTTGAGGAGCTGCGACAGGACCGGAATCGCGGCCTCGAACGCCGGGGCTCCCTGTTCGGTCAGTTCCCCGACAGCCTGGGCCATGCCATGCATCTTCAATTGCCGCAGCATGATCACGATCGCGCCGCTTGCTGGGTTATGACGCATGGCGAACCTCCGTCTTTCTCAGGGTGTCGTAGCGTTCGACGTTGGCCTTTGGTTCATTGGTGAGTGTCAGTGCCTGGGGCGTGTCTATCGGCGGCGGCGTGAAGGTTTTGCCATCGACGAGGCGATGCAGCAGGTTCAAAACATGCGTCTTGGTTGGAACGCCCGACTTCAGCGCCATGTCGACGGCCGACAGGACGGCCTGTTCATCGTGCTGCCGGACGAGCGCCAGGATGTCGACCATCTCACGGTCTCCGCCGGGCTTCTTGAGCAGGTATTGCTGCAAGGTCCGGAACGCGTCCGGTAGCTCAACGAACGGCGCACCATTGCGAAGAGCGCCGGGCTTGCGCTTTACGACAGCCAGATAATGCCGCCAGTCGTAAATCGTCTGCCCCGGCCGGTCGTGGGAGCGATCGATGACGCGGTGATGCTCGCAGACGATCTGACCTTCCGCAGCGACAACGACACGATCCGGATAGACCCGAAGGCTTACCGGACGATTGGCGAAGGATGCCGGGACGCTGTAGCGATTGCGTTCCAGATGGACGAGGCAGGTCGGCGTGACACGCTTTGTATATTCGACGAACCCATCGAACGGCCAAGAGACCGGCATTAATGCCAGAGCCTCCTCAGCCCAGATATCGGCAATGGTGCCACGCATCTGGCCGTGTGGGGTCTTTGCCCAGAACTCCTTGCACCGAAGCTCAAGCCAGTCGTTCAGGGCTTCCAGCGATGGAAAGCGTGGGATCGGTTGAAAGAAGCGATGACGTGCATCCTGCACGTTCTTCTCGACCTGTCCCTTCTCCCAGCCGGACGCAGGATTGCAGAACTCCGGCTCGAACACATAGTGGCTGGCCATCGCCAGAAAGCGCACGTTGACGTCTCGCTCCTTACCACGGCCGACCTTGTCGATTGCCGTGCGCAGGTCGTCGTAGATGCCCCGGCCGGGGATGCCGCCAAACACGCGGAACGCATGATTGTGGGCGTCAAACAGCATCTCGTGCGTCTGCAACAGATAGGCCCGGACGATGAAGGCGCGGCTGTAGCTTAGCTTCGTATGTGCGACCTGCAGCTTCGTGCGCTCATTGCCGATGATCGCCCGGTCCTCCGACCAGCCGAAGTGGAAAGCTTCTCCGGGCGCACGCCGCGACTTGAAATCTCTCGCTATCAACAATATCTGAGCATCACTTCCCGTTTCGATGATGTTCTGCCGCCGGCAACCGCCCCGGCTTTCGATATCGTCCGGGATCCGAGAAAAGGGCGCTCCCCTCACGGGTCGAGCGCCCTTTTCGCTTCGGCCGCCAAGTCGATGTGAATATTAGATACGGATCTCGTTTTCGCTCCCGGCGCCTTGACCGATGCTCGAACGCGATGAGATCTAAGAAAAACACCGCGGGAACCTATGCCTTTTTATCTTGTAATCCAGACCTCTCTCACTGAAGCCGACGACGAGGAGGCTGCTGCTCGAACTGTGGTCGACCAGATCCGATCCGGCAACAAAGTCGCCGTCACTGTGAAGTCCGACGAAACGACAGTCTCGCACATCGTCGTTCCTCCGAAATCGGATATCTCATTCGCAGCTCCGGTTGCGAATGCTGATGCTGGCGGGCAGGTTCCGGCCACTTTGCCTGCCCCATTGTCCATCGTCGAGGCCGATCGAAAGGCGACGCTGAAGAGGATAATTGCTGATGCGTTCTCGCTTCTGAAACGGCGCCCCTAAGTCTTTCAAACGGGCCACGTCTATATGCAGCTCTGGCGGTGCAACGCGTCATTTGGTCGGTTAGTCGCCGCGATGTAAATTAGGCCATGGTAAAATAAAGGAACGGAATTGGAACCGGTCGCAGATCGGTCCTCCTGCCGTCGCTTTCGCTCAACCGCCGCCTGCGCGATCCCGGCTGGGTTGTCCATCGCAGGGCAGATGCCCCGCTCGTCCCGCCCAGCAGGGATGCTCGGCCGCAGTTGCGGTAGTCCGGCCGCCCCGCGGTCCGGGAGGTGTCTTCGAGAAAAATGAAGACAGGAAGGGCTGGCAAGGCGCCGGCTCGCAAATCTCCCGAAAGGACAGTCCCATGCAGATCAAGAAGGTGGATCCCCGCGCTCTGAAGGAAAATCCCGACCGCATGCGCCAGACGAAATCATCGCCGCAGGCCGATGCGCTGATGCTGGCGACGATCAAGGCCGTCGGCATCGTACAGCCGCCGATCGTCGCGCCTGAAACGGGTGGTGGCAATGGCTTTATCATCGATGCAGGTCATCGCCGTGTCCGACTTGCGATAGCCGCCGGCCTCGAGGAGATCGAGATCTTGGTGGCGGATGCCGCAAACGACAATGGCGCCATGCGCTCGATGGTCGAAAACAGCGTGCGCGAAGCGCTGAACCCGGTCGACCAATGGCGCGGCATTGAGCGGCTGGTCGCACTCGGCTGGACCGAGGAAGCGATCGCCGTCGCGCTGGCGCTGCCCGTTCGCCAGATCCGCAAGCTGCGCCTGCTTGCAAACGTCCTTCCGGCAATGCTCGAGCAGATGGCGCTGGGTGACATGCCGTCCGAGCAGCAGCTGCGGATCATTGCAGCCGCCGGCGAGGTCGAGCAGAAAGAGGTCTGGAAGGCGCATAAGCCGAAGAAGGGCGACACCGCAGCCTGGTGGTCGATCGCCAATGCCCTGACCAAGAAGCGCATGTATGCCAAGGATGCCAGCTTCGGCGACGATCTGCGCGAGGCTTATGGCATCGAGTGGGTCGAAGATCTGTTCGCGCCGGCCGACCAGGACAGCCGCTACACCACCAATGTCGAAGGTTTTCTGGGCGCCCAGCACGAATGGATGACGTCCAATCTGCCGAAGCGTGGCTCGATTGTCGAGGTCAACAGCTGGGGCCAGCCGGAACTGCCGAAGAAGGCAAACCAGGTCTACGGCAAACCGTCGAAGTCCGACCACGCGGCGCTCTATCTCGATCGCGACGGCAAAGTTCAGACCGTCCACTACCGCATGCCCGAGGCGGCGAAGCCGAAGGGCGGCAGTGCGACGGGTGCCGACGGTGCCATCAATGACGATACCGTCTCAACGCCGAAGGCACGTCCTGATGTCACCCAGAAGGGTCAGGATATGATTGGCGACTTCCGCACCGACGCTCTGCACGATGCCCTAAGCCGCGCCCCGATCGAAGACGATATGCTGATGGCGTTGCTTGTGCTCGCCTTCGCGGGACAGAACGTTCGCGTCGACTCCGGCGCAGGCGGCGGCCTCTACGGCAGCGCTCGCTTCGGCCGCCATGCAGCTCGGCTCTTCACCGATGATGGCAAGCTGTCTTTCGACATGGATACAGTTCGCGTCGCTGCTCGTGCGGCCCTGATCGACGTGTTCTCATGCCGGCGTGGCGTGTCGAATAGCGGCGTCGTCTCCCGTGTCGCCGGTGAGGCGATCGGCGCGGACAGCTACCTGCCGAACATGGGGATGGAGGAGTTCCTCGCATCCCTGTCGCGTCGGGCGCTTGAAACTGTCGCCAAGAATGCCGGTCTCGAGCCGCGAGCGCGTGTCCGCGAGACCCGCTCAGCTCTCGTCACCCACTTCGAAGGCGATACGACCCTCGTCCATCCCTCTGCCCTATTCGCGCCGGAGCCAACGGAGGTTCTCGCCCTCCTCAAGCATCTTGATCACGATGCAAATCCGCAAGACGAGGGCGCAACCGCCGAAGCCGTTGCCAGCGATATCGTCACCGATGACGCTGATGAAGAGGGCGAAGCCTCCGACATGGTCGGCTCCCATGAGTATCCGGGCACGCTAGACGATCACGAAACGGCCTACGGGATCGCGGCCGAATAGTCCCATCAGCCTTTTCCAGATCTTCCGCTCCGCCGCCAGTCCTTCCGGCGGCGTTTGCTTTTCAGCACCTTCAAACAAAGGAGCCTGACCATGAACGGACCTTCAATCACCTCCGCCACAGACCCCGTATCCGCGTCTCTCGCAGCCGATGGCGTTGAGTTCGGGACAAGCGCCGACGGATTTCCCGTCGCACGCATTGGCGAAATCCTCCTTGGTCTCATTGCTAACGGAAGCGGCGACTTCTTTCTGGCCACTGCCTGGCGTATCACCAAGCCGTTAGCCGAAGTGCGGCGTCACCATTTTTACCGCCACGATGGCCGTGTAAAGGACGAAGCGACTTTCCGTCGCCGCGCGCTGGAGACCGCGGAGCACATGAGGGAACTCTCAGCCCTCGCTCGTGTCCAGACACGCATTTCCGCAAGCACGCCATGGGGCGGCTCTCAGCTGGCGACGGTCTATGCCGAGGGAATTGTCAGCCACTCGACGTCAGGCCATGGCGGTTTTCATCTTTCTCCCGATCGAAATCTCCAGGTTGATGCCTCGGTTCGCGGCGTTGGTGGCTGGTACGAGGAAGATTGCGAATGGGCGATCGTCGCCTTGACGTTCCCGGATCTTTTCACCGGCTACGAGCGCCGCTGTGCCTACGAAACCGCGCGCCATACCTTTCCGGAGTATTGGGAAAAGCTCAGTGGCCGTCAGCTCAGCCCCGGGGAATCCTGGTCGAAGGATCGCGCGGAGTTCGATCGCGCGCATGCCGACGACTGGATCGTCATTTCTGCAATCACCTCCTCTCAGCACTCCGGCATGACCGAGGTTGTCGCCACCAGAGGCGGCGGACGCGAGTTCCAGCGAGAGGAGCGTCGCTTTCTCGTTCCTCATGAAGAATATGGTAGGCGCGGCCGCTTTGGCTTTGTCATCGATCTCGCGCGTCATGCCGTCTACGATGGCCCGTCGAGCTTCGTCGGTTGGAGTGCGAGGGCGGCATGATGGCACCGGTGATGTCACCCGAAACCCAGCTCTCTCGTATGGAAGACGCTCGCCGTCAGACCCAGAGACAGCTGGAAATCATTGACAGGCAGATCACCCGTCGCATGACGGCAATCCTGCCGCAACTTGCGAGGCGCCAGACCGGCTATCGTCGCGGTAAGGCGCTTGACGGGCGCACCCTGCTCGAGCGCTATCGCGCCAATCTTGCCGGGCTCACGGCAGAGCGCCAGCCGGAAGTCGATGCGCTCTTGCGAAAGCTGGCTCGACAGGACGCGGCGATAGTAGCGATGAGAGACCGTCTTTCCGTGGCCGGCCCACATCATCCCGCGAGCCAGGAGGGCTGATCACATGGCAACAATCGGCGACCTCGAGCAGCAGGCCGGGATCGGATCTTCCGATGCCGAGCGAACTGCGTTCTGGCTTCGGTTTCATCATCTCGAAGGGAAAGCATGCCTCGACGGGGGCGTGGCGGAGCTCAAGCGGATGATCGCAGAACGCAGCGGGATGACTCTGCGCGCTGCCAAACACGGGCGCCAGCGATGGCCAGCCCTGAGCGACGATCAGGAAGCTGCACTACGAGCCTATGCCGCCAAGCATGGCCGACGCTGGGAGAGCATCCTCAGCGATGTCTGGATGGGTGGACCGCCTTATGACGATGGCGGGACCCTACGGGGTCTTCGAAATACCCACGGTCCAACATGGCTTCTATCCTACCGGTTGCCCAAGGCAGTATTGCGGAGCAAGCCCGACGGGAAAGCACCGGTCTCGGATGTGGGCATCGGCAAAAGCGAGGAGTAGAACGGGCTGGAGCCATATCCCTGTCGTGTCCGGTGATGGCACCGTGACGGTTTGTCCTTCGGTTTTGCTGCGGTCTGAACCAGCGGCCGTCCGCTTCAAGGCCGCTGTCGCGCCGCGGGGCGGCCGGAACCCGCCATCCTGCACGGAGCAGCTCCGCTCGGCCTCGCAGGGCGGTTGCCTTGCTTGCTCGCAGATCGACTCCGCTTGGTCTGGACAGGCCCGGACCTTGAACAGCCCGTCTTCCGCCGGTTCGGGTCGACCGCACCGAAGGGCAAGCCGGCACGGGGCCGGAACCGCTTCGGCTCGAAAGGAAGAGACATGGCCAAGCCCGCAACCAATCCTCGCCAGACCGCTCGGGTCGTCCAGCTCCGCAAGGGCGCCACCGTCGAAATGGTCCGCCTCACCTGCCCAGACAGCGCCCAGGCGATCAAGATCGCCGAAAGCTTCGGGACCGCCGTCATCGACAGCGACGGAATCCGCGATCTCCACGAACGGCTGATCTCCGAGACCGCCGATGCTCTAAGCGAAGGCCTTGGCGAGCGCGCCATGCAGATCCACCTCCAGCGGATCGTCGGCGCCTTCGTCGGGTCGGCTCATGGCGCCGGCCAGTTCTACAGCAATGCCGTCACCCAGGCACGCGACGCCACGGCCAAGGCTGCGAACGACGCCCGCGACGAGGACCTCGACGGTCCTGTCGGCTACGATAGCGCCGCCCACCGCAAGCGGGAATTTGCCGCCGACATGGGCGTCCAGGCTCATGCCTTGCGGATGGCAGCCGAAGGTGCCGTCGCCGCCTACAAGCACATCGTCGGCGAGAGCTGGAAGCCCTTCGATCGCCCGGTCGAAAACCCCGGACAATCCGTGGATCGTAAGGCGGCCGCGGCCCAGATGTCCGCCTTCGATTGATACCATCGGCGGGGCTTGCGCCCCGCCGCACTCGCGTGAGCAGGGCCGGTCCTTATGGTGCCGGCCCTTTTTACTGCCTGCGGCGCAGATGAGAGGGAAGGAAGGAAAAGAAGGACCCGGCGATCCGGCCGATGCGGTCCGTCTTCGCTTCGGGCCTGCAGGAGCCGCCGGCGCCAGGCAACGGCTTCGCCGTCCTCCACGCTGTTACGGCCGTTCCGGTGCTTGGCCCCGCCTCCGGAGCTCCTGCCTTTTGCCTCCGCGAGGGGACCGCGATTGGCGCGGTTCGCACATATGGAGATGGAAATGAGCAGGAATTCGCAATCACAGCGCGCTGACATATACAGCAGGATCACCGACCGGATTATCGAAGAGCTCGCTCAAGGCGTCCGCCCCTGGATGAAGCCATGGTGTGCTTCCAACACCGACGGTCGCATCACGCGACCGCTTCGCCACAATGGCCTTCCCTATTCGGGGATGAATGTGCTCCTGCTCTGGTCGGAACAGATATCGCGTGGCTTTGCCTCGTCGATGTGGATGACATTTAAGCAGGCGCTGGAATTGGGTGCTTCCGTCCGGAAGGGCGAGACAGGCTCAACGGTTGTCTTTGCCAGCCGGTTTACCAAGTCCGAGGTGGATGGGAAAGGCGGCGAGATAGACCGGGAAATCCCGTTTCTCAAAGCCTATTCTGTCTTTAATATCGAACAGATCGACGGCCTGCCCGATCACTACTTTGATCGACCGACGCCCGACCTCAGCCCAGTCGAACGGATTGAAGCCGCCGAGCGCTTCTTCCGGAACACTGGCGCCGTTATCCGCCACGGCGGCAACCAGGCTTTCTATGCGCCTGGGCCGGATTTCATTCAGATGCCGCCGCTTCAGGCGTTCAAGGATGCTGCCAGCTACTACGCGACGTTGAGTCATGAATCGACCCATTATGCCGTGGGCCGGATTATGCCGCATGACCGAGTTTAGCCGTTGTCGAGCCTCGTTTCGGCCATGCGGTAGTTCGGCATAATCGGAGCAGTTAGTCATCAAGCAGCTTCAATGCCCAAT
>NZ_JACUZX010000030.1:0-73941 GCF_014851575.1 Rhizobium sp. RHZ02 | reverse complement strand
GATCCTTCGGCACCAGACTGTCGAGCGTCACCATCTCAAGAGCCGTCTGGGTGGGGGCAGGTTTCTTCAACATGTCCCAATGAATCACAAACCCCCAGACGGTGCCAGGGGTTTGTCAGCAATCTGAGGCGGCCGAAGGCCGCCTTTTCTTTTTCGCACTAGCGGTTGCTTAGACGATTCTTAAGTGAACCGGCTTTATATCGGCTCCAGCAAGGAGCCTTACGATGGTGTTTCTGCCGGCTGAACGTTTCATTGTTTTCATCATCACGACCTTGGCACTTCTTGATGCCTGCCTGTTGTTGTTGAAGGGCGTTGGAATAGACTTTGTAGGATATGCGAGCCTCATTGCTTGCGGCGCGTTCCTGGTTGCCCTTGGCCAATTTTATCGGCGTGTCCGCCACAATGACCGGATCGCGGCAGCGGCGACCGCTGCGGGTCTCTTCGTGCTCTTCACGATTGCCGGTTCTATCTTCAACTATCTGTTGTTGCCTTCCTACTTCGCGCAGATTGACGGCACGCTAACGCAGATCGACGGCATGCTTGGGTATTCCTGGCCCGCTATCGTCGAATGGGCTGCGCGCCATCCGTTGGTTGGTCTCGTGTTGTACGCGGTCTACACGAGTTCGCTGATGCAGCTGTTAGGCGTGATTCTGGTTCTTGGTTTTTCTGGAAGAACAACGAGACTGCAGCATTTTCTGCTGACGGGAGTTATCGGGGCGCTGCTGGCAATCATGTTCTGGTTTTTCTTGCCGTCGATCGGTCCCTCTGCATTCCAGCGGCTCCCTCGGCAGGTCCTCGAGGCAATGCCGCTGGCTGTTAGTCCCGCCTATGGAACGGAACTCGGCCGCGTGTTGCGCGAAGGAAGCACTCATCTGACGCCAGCCAATGTGCTCGGCCTGATCGCATTCCCTTCCTTCCACATGGTCATGGCGTGCATGTCGGTCTGCTTCCTTGCCCGTATCCGGTTCGTCTTCGTTCCAGCGGCCATCCTGAATGCGCTGATGATGCCCGCAATTCTCGTACACGGAGGGCATCATCTGGTCGATCTTGTCGGCGGTGGTGTGACCTTTGCTATCGCCTATGCACTGGCGCGATCTCTACTTGAGAAGGCGACGCCGGCGGATGCGCAAAATTCAACAATACGGCTGGCGGACTAGAGCTCTGCCTTAATCTTCTCCGCGTTCGCCGCGAGTACGGCATTGTCTTCCATCTGCCCGGAATGCGGACGCAGGGCCGTACCTTCAAAACGCGGGATTATGTGGAAGTGCAGGTGAAAGACGGTCTGGCCGGCGGCTGGTTCGTTGAACTGGCAGACGAAGACGCCGTCGGCGTCGAAGGCTTCCTTGACGGCATTGGCGATCTTCTGGACGACGGGAATGGTCTTGGCGAGAACGGTCGGGTCCGCATCGAGCAGGTTGCGTGACGCCGCCTTGGGAAGGACAAGCACATGGCCCGGAGCCTGCGGCATCACGTCCATGAAGGCGATCGTGTCGCTGTCTTCGTAAATGCGGTGCGAGGGAATTTCGCCACGCAGGATCTTGGCGAAAATGTTGTTGCTGTCGTAGGCGGCGCTGGTCATACGAACTCTCCTCGTTGCTGCTGTGATCGCGTAGCGCGGCAGGGGCGAAAGCGTCAATCCTCCTGCTGGCGCTCGCCCTTTCGAAACGGGCTGTGCTCCGTCAGGATCTCGTTCATGTGCTCTACGTCGTCACGCTCGCGCTTGAGATAGTCGGCTATAGCCCGCCGCAACCCAGCATGAGCAACATAATGCGCGGAGTGAGTTGTCACCGGCAGGTAACCTCGTGCCAGCTTGTGCTCGCCCTGGGCGCCGGCTTCCACCCGTTTGAGGCCTTTCGCCAATGCAAAGTCGACTGCCTGATGATAGCAGACTTCGAAATGCAGGAACGGATGGTCCTCGATGCAGCCCCAATGACGGCCATAAAGCGTATCGCCGCCGATGAAGTTGATCGCGCCGGCAATATAGCGACCGTCACGCTTTGCCATGACGAGCAGGATGTCATCGGGCATGCGCTCGCCGATCAGCGAGTAGAATTTGCGCGTCAGGTAAGGCCGGCCCCATTTTCGGCCGCCCGTGTCCATATAGAATTCGAAGAACTGGTCCCAGATCCGTTCTGTCAGATCGCGACCGGTCAGCCAATCAATTTCAATGCCGTGTTCGAGTGCGGTGCGGCGTTCCTTGCGAAGTGCTTTGCGCTTGCGCGACGCGAGCGTTTCCAGAAACTCCTCGTGATTGGCGTAGCCTTCGTTGATGAAGTGGAACTGCTGATCCGTCCTGTGCAGGTAGTCCTCACCTTCGAAGATGCCGATCTCGTCTTCGGGCACGAATGTGATGTGGGCGGAAGAGACGCCAAGCCGGCGCACGACCTCCTTGAGGCTCTCGGCAATGGCGTGCTGGATCGGCAGGCGCTGCAGACCTTCGGCGACAAGCAGGCGCGGGCCGGTCGCAGGGGTAAAGGGGATGGAGCATTGCAGCTTCGGATAGTAGCGTCCGCCGGCTCGTTCGAAAGCATCGGCCCAGCCGTGGTCGAAAACATATTCTCCCTGGCTGTGGTTCTTGAGATAACCGGGCAGGGCGCCGATGAGTTCGCCTTTGTCGGTTTCCAATAGAAGATGATGACCCATCCAGCCGGTTTGTGCGGTCGCCGATCCTGATTCCTCCAGCGAGGACAGGAAAGCATGCGACACGAACGGATTGTAGGCGAGAACGCTGCCTTTGCGGGAGGCCCCGGAAAGCTGAGACCAGCTCTCCGGGGAAATCGCGGTGAAAGACCGCTCGATGCGGATTGAAAGTTCGTCTGTCATGGAGCGAATGCGAGACCGTTTGGGAGGAGAATAGGGCTCACCAACAGTCTGAGCATGATCTTGTCCAAAAAGCGAGCGTCAAACCGAAACGCGCGGATCGAATCCTTCGAACGTCATCTGATCGGCATTCTCGAAGGTATGCTTTCGCCCCTTTTCGTCGCGGACGGTCCAGGTGATGACAACCATGCCCTTTTCGCGCTGGGCGGTTATGAACGGGTTCGGCAGGTCGGCGACGAAATAGGAAATGAAGTCAAGGCCGAGTTTCATCGCCTTTTCATGCACTTCGAATTCTTCCGGCTTGTTGCCGCCTGCCGTCAGCCCGAGAGGATAGGGGGCATTGAGCGCCTTCAGATCGCGAAGCAGCCAGTGGTCGAAGCTCATGAGGGCGACCTTGCCTTCATAGCCCTCAAGCACTTCGAGAACTGCTTCGGCAAAGCCCTCGTCATCGGCCTCGCGGCCTTTCAGCTCGATGACCAAGGGAACCTGACCCTTGACGAGATCGAGCAGCTGCCGCAGCGTCGGGATCTTGTCGGTCGTCCCGCCGACGGAGATGAGACCGAGCTCCTTGGACGTGCGTTCGCGCACGCCTCCCTTCAGATTGCACAGACGCTCCAAATCCTCGTCATGGAAGACAACAGGAACGCCGTCGGACGCATAGTGCAGATCGCACTCGATCGCGAATCCTGCATCGACTGCGCGCGTGAAGGCGGAGAGTGTGTTTTCCCAGACCGTCTTGTTGAGGTCATGATAGCCACGATGGGCGACCGGTTGCTCCTTGAGCCATGCTGCAGAGGTCATCAGGCAATTTCCACGATCGCATCGATTTCGACAGCGGCGTTCATCGGCAACGCGGCCATGCCGACGGCGGCGCGCGCATGCTTTCCGGCCTCGCCAAGCACGCCTGCAATCAGGTTGGAGGCGCCATTGATGACGAGGTGCTGTTCGACGAAATCAGGAGTGGAGGCCACGAAGCCGTTGAGCTTGATGACGCGCTTGATGCGACCGAGATCGCCGCCGAGGGCAGCGCTTGCTTGGGCGATGATGTTGATGGCGCAGAGTTCCGCGGCGCGCTGGCCGGTTGCGACGTCTACATTCTTGCCCAGGTGACCGAGAACAGCAATCTTTCCGCCCTCGAGCGGCAGCTGTCCGGAGATATAGAGAAGGTTCCCGCTGATGACGTAGGGGACGTAGTTGGCGGCCGGTGCAGCAGCCTCAGGCAGGGATATCCCCATTTCTTTCAGGCGTGCAGCGATTTGATCGGGCATTTTCCTCTCCGCTTTTATTGTCAATAGTTCTAAAATTATGCATCAAGGCTTGGAATCTGCTTTGTGACATTTTCGAGCCTCGATTTGGCCGAAAGCGTTCTTATAACATTGCAGGCGAGTCCAACAGGAGATTGTCAATGTTCCGATCGAGTCTTGCCGCACTTCTTCTGGCGAGCGTTTCGACGACCGTCCATGCGGCCGCGCCGGTAACGAGTGCGGCGATCGCGACTGGCCTCGTTGCTCACCGGGCGGTCTACGATCTGGAATTGAAGGATGCCTCCGAGCGCTCCGGCATTTCGGGCATGTCGGGCCGCATGGTTTATGAGTTCGACGGCAATTACTGCACGGGCTTCACCACTAACTTCCGTTTCGTTACCCAGATCGATACGGGCGATGCCGTCCGCGTCAGCGACCAGCAGACAAAGACCTTCGAGAACCTCAAGGACCGCCGGTTCACCTTCGACACCAAATCCTTCACCGACGACCAGCTCGACAAGGAGGTTAACGGTGCCGCGCAGGACCAGGCTGAAGGTGTCAAGGTTGCCTTGACCCAGCCGACCAGCAAGGAGTTGCAGCTGGCGGCAAGCCGGTTCCCAACGGAACATATGCTGGACGTGATCCAGAACGCCAAGGCTGGCAAGCGCCTGTTCGAGGCGCGCGTCTTTGACGGCTCGGACGATGGAGACAAGGCGTTGGTGACGACGACGGTGGTCGGAAAGCAGGTGGCGCCCGCAACCGACGAGGCCGATGCGGGCAACGCTGGCGCCTTCTCGAAGGCAGCCTTCTGGCCGGTCACGATCTCGTATTTCAACGAGAATACGAAGACGGACGCTTTGCCGGTCTACCGTATGTCGTTCAAGCTCTATGAAAATGGCATCACGCGTGATCTGACGATGGACTATGGCGATTTTGTTTTGAGCGGCAGGCTTGCGAAGCTCGAACTGCTCGACAGCAAATCGGCTGCCTGCAAATAACCGGAATGTAGCAAGTGCAACAAGCAGGACATCCCTACCTAAACTCGCACTTCATGAACTTTGTCGCGGGCTGAAGGTTTGATTTCCCAGCTTGAACGGGCCCGCTCAGTCTGAAACAGGCGCCCTTTGAACAACCTCTAGAACGTCACGCGTCCGTGTGGCGCGTGAGCCCCATGTGACATCGAATTCTTGGCCCGGCGATCGCATCGCGGCGTTCGCTGCCTCCAAACTAGAGAATTCATAGAAGGCAGTGTGCTTCGAGGGATTGGTTCGGCTCCAAGCGCGCCACGCGTGGAGTGCCCCAAAAGCGCGTACTGCGTCTGGCATATGGCGATCATACCAATCGTCGAAAGGCGCTCGGTCCGCTTCGTTGGGAATATCAGCCTGCACTATTAAAAGCGCTAGAGTGGACATTTTCCGTCCCTTCTCAGATCGCGCATGACAGGGCGCTCGCCGCTAAGCATATAGGAGATCCGCACGGTTCGCGACAACGCTCTGTCGCATTGCCTCCGAACCTTCGACGAACGCTTGGACACGGCTTTGAGCAGCAATTTTTATGGCATCCGCTGTCTAGTTTCGCAAAGAACCGTCACGAATGCGCACGCCGACGATTGTCGCTAAGTAAACCCTCTCTATGCTAGTAATTCGAAAGGCGTGCTGATTTGGGCGCTAGAGTCGGATTGGAGTGAGAATCTTGACGATGCGGCATGGTGTTTTGAGTGGTGGACTCTATGGTATTTCAACGGGACTGGTTGCGCTGACGTTGTTCGTGAGCCCTCCGGCCCTCGCTGCAGATTGCGGCAGCACGCCGGCGGCAGGAGTTAATTGGAGTGAATGCACCAAGAGGAATCTCATGTTGCAAGGGAGCGACTTCCAGGGTGCCAACCTGGGAGATGCCGATCTCAGCCTGACCAATCTCAGCCACACCAACCTGACCGGAACGAATTTCGAGAAGGCAACACTGGTGCGGGCATGGCTTACGGGAGCGCAGGCCGGCAAGGCGAACTTCTCGAAAATCGAGGCCTATCGATCCGGCTTCGAGAACGTTTTCGCAGAAGGAGCGTCGTTCGCCGGCGCGGAACTCCAACGCTCCAATTTCAATGGTGCAAAGCTCAGTGGTGCGAATTTTGAAAAGGCCGAACTTGGCCGCGCAAGTTTTGACAGAGCCGTTCTAACGGGCGCACGGTTCTCGCTCGCCAATCTATCTCGCGCTGACCTCAGCGAGGCAACATTTGAAGGACCGGTGGCGTTCGATCGCGCCTTCATGTTTCTGACGCGGATCGAAGGGCTTGATTTGTCTGCCGCGACTGGTCTCGAGCAGGCTCAGGTCGATCTTGCCTGCGGGGATGCCAAGACCAAGTTGCCCGCCGGTCTCTCCGCGCCGACAAGCTGGCCCTGCGAGTCCGATTGACGCTTGGCGCGGTGGTGGACGCCAAGGGCCTGCCGGCCCATCCTCTCCACCCCACGCTGGCTGCCGGCTCCGAATGTCGCTTTTTTCGCAGGAAGCCTTGATTTTCTGCGGAAGGGAGGGTAAGGCCACCCGCATTCCACACGTAAGGCATGGGATGGTCCGGGAGAAATCCGGATTGTTCCGCCCGGTGGCATCCTCGAAGAGGGTGCTGTTAGCCTTGCGGAGGTTCAACCGGAAAAGGATTACAAGGCATGGCATTGCCCGATTTTTCTATGCGCCAGCTCCTCGAAGCAGGCGTCCACTTCGGCCACCAGACGCACCGCTGGAACCCGAAGATGAAGCCGTACATTTTCGGCGATCGTAACAACATCCACATCATCGACTTGGCTCAGACCGTTCCGATGCTGTCGCGCGCCCTGCAGGTTGTCTCCGACACCGTTGCTCGTGGCGGCCGCGTTCTCTTCGTCGGCACCAAGCGCCAGGCTTCCGAGCTGATCGCTGACTCGGCCAAGCGTTCCGCTCAGTACTATGTCAACTCGCGTTGGCTCGGCGGTATGATGACCAACTGGAAGACGATCTCCAACTCGATCCAGCGCCTGCGCAAGCTCGACGAAATCCTGTCTTCGGAACAGTCCGGCTACAACAAGAAAGAGCGCCTGAACCTCGAGCGCGAGCGCGAAAAGCTCGACAAGGCTCTCGGTGGTATCAAGGATATGGGCGGCACGCCGGACCTGATGTTCATCATCGACACCAACAAGGAAAAGATCGCGATCGACGAAGCCAAGCGCCTCGGCATCCCGGTTGTCGCAATCATCGACTCGAACTGCGATCCTGATCTGATCGACTATCCGATCCCGGGCAACGACGACGCCTCGCGCGCCATCGCTCTCTACTGCGACCTGATCGCACGCGCTGCCATCGACGGTATCGCTCGCCAGCAGAGCTCGTCGGGCCGCGATCTCGGCGCATCGATCGAAGCTCCGGTTGAGCCGGCGCTCGAAGGCGAAGCCGAAGCCTGATAAAAGAAGCAGTCGGGCTGGATGGCCCGTCATGCTTTCCAGAGATTGGGAAAAGGCCGCTCGCGACTTTCTAAAGTTCGGCGGCCTTGACCGTTTCAGGCGAGGGCGATCAGTCTCTCGCCATTTGAGTTTCGTATGAGGCGTCTTTCATCACGCTGTCATACATACAGGTACATTTCGTGCCTCAATCCGGTGTTGCACCGCCTTTGCGGGCCACCGTTTGAACCGACAAGAGGAAGCTTATGACCGAGATTACGGCTGCACTGGTGAAGGAACTGCGCGAGAAGTCCGGCGCAGGAATGATGGACTGCAAGAAGGCGCTGCTCGAAAACAACGGCGACATCGAAGCATCGATCGACTGGCTGCGCGCCAAGGGCATCTCCAAGGCCGACAAGAAGGCCGGCCGCGCTGCTGCTGAAGGCCTGATTGCCATTGCCGGCGCCGGTCACAAGGCTGTTGTCGTCGAGCTGAACTCGGAAACGGACTTCGTTGCCCGCAACGATGCCTTCCAGGATCTCGTTCGCGGCATCGCCAACGTTGCCCTGTCCACCGATGGCACGGTTGAAGCCATTGCTGCCGCGACATACCCGGCATCCGGCAAGCCGGTCGCCGACACCATCAAGGACGCGATCGCGACCATCGGCGAAAACATGACGCTCCGTCGCGCTGCCAAGCTCGAAGTCGAGCACGGCGTTGTTGCGACCTACATCCACAACGCTGCTGGCGACGGCATCGGCAAGCTCGGCGTGCTCGTCGCCCTGAAGTCGGAAGGTGACAAGGCCGTCCTGACCTCGATCGGCCGCCAGGTTGCCATGCACATCGCTGCGACCAACCCGCTCGCCATCCGCGCCGAAGAAGTCGACGCTGCCGTTGCCGAGCGCGAACGCAACGTCTTCATCGAGCAGGCCCGCGAATCCGGCAAGCCGGAAGCCATCATCGAAAAGATGGTCGAAGGCCGTATGCGCAAGTTCTTCGAAGAAGTTGCTCTGCTCTCGCAGGCTTTCGTCATCAACCCCGACCTGACGGTCGGCGCTGCTGTCAAGGAAGCAGAAAAGGAAGCCGGCGCCAAGATCGAAGTCGTCGGCATGGCACGCCTTCTCCTCGGCGAAGGCGTCGAGAAGGAAGAGAGCGACTTCGCTGCTGAGGTGGCCGCTGTCGCCAAGGGCTGATCGACCTATACATGTGAAAACCGAAGGGCATCGCGTGACAACGCGGTGCCCTTCGTGTATCCGGCACACAGCGGTAATATACGAGGAGCCACGATGTCGTCAGAGCCTGTCTACAAACGCGTTCTACTCAAGGCTTCCGGCGAAGCCCTCATGGGCAGCCAGGGATTTGGAATTGATGTAGCGGTCGCAGACCGCATTGCGGCTGACATAGCCGAAGCGCGGCAGATGGGTGTGGAAGTCGGCGTCGTCGTCGGCGGCGGCAACATCTTCCGCGGTGTCGCAGTTGCCTCCAAGGGTGGCGATCGCGTTACCGGCGACCACATGGGCATGCTCGCGACCGTCATCAACGCGCTGGCGCTGGCAACGTCGCTGCGCAAGCTGAACATCGACACTGTTGTGCTCTCGGCGATTGCGATGCCGGAGATCTGCGAGAGTTTCTCGCAGCGCGCGACGCTCTACCATCTGTCGCTCGGCCGCGTCGTGATCTTCGCAGGCGGCACCGGCAACCCGTTCTTCACGACGGACTCGGCAGCCGCGCTGCGCGCCGCCGAAATGGGAGCGGAAGCGATCTTCAAGGGAACGCAAGTCGATGGTATTTATTCGGCTGATCCGAAAAAGGATCCCGAGGCGACGCGCTTCGACCACCTGACGCACAAGGAAGTCCTCGACAAGGGACTGGCCGTCATGGACGTCGCGGCAGTGGCGCTTGCACGGGAGAATTCCATTCCGATCATCGTCTTCTCGATCCACGAGAAGGGTGGTTTTGCTGAAATCCTCAAAGGCGGTGGCCTCAAGACCATCGTCTCTGATAACTGATTGAGTGGGCGGCCTGCTTTGCCGTAGCTTCTACCAAGACGGGAGCAATAAAATGAGTGAAGGCATCGACATCAAGGAACTCAAGCGCCGCATGGATGGCGCGATTTCCGCGTTCAAGCACGATATCGCATCGCTGCGCACCGGCCGCGCCTCGGCCAACATTCTCGACCCTGTCATGGTCGAGGCCTATGGTTCGCGCGTGCCGCTTAACCAGGTGGCAAACGTGACCGTTCCAGAGCCGCGCATGCTTGGCATCTCCGTCTGGGACAAGTCGATGGTCAACGCCGTCGATCGCGCGATCCGCGAGGCCAACCTCGGCCTCAATCCGATCATCGATGGCCAGAACCTGCGTATCCCGCTGCCGGAGCTCAACGAGGAGCGCCGCAAATCGCTGGTGAAGGTCGCCCACGACTATGCCGAGAAGAGCAAGGTTGCGATTCGCCATGTACGTCGTGACGGCATGGACGGCCTTAAGAAAGCCGAAAAAGACGGTGCGATTGGCCAAGACGAAAGCCGGGCACAATCAGATCGTGTGCAGAAGATGACCGACGAGACGATTTCTGAGGTCGACCGCTTGCTTGGCGAGAAGGAAAAGGAAATCATGCAGGTTTAAGGCGCGCTGCGGCTGCGCCTTGGCTGCAAGAACCGGACGGGAAATGTCGGAACGAACATTTTTGACTGTGCCAGAACACGTTGCCATCATCATGGACGGCAACGGCCGATGGGCAAAGCAGCGCGGGCTTCCGCGGACGATGGGGCATCGAAAGGGCGTTGACGCTGTGCGCGAGGCCGTGCGCGCAGCGGGCGACGTCGGGATCAAATATCTCACGCTCTTCGCCTTCTCGTCGGAAAACTGGCGGCGTCCGGTAACGGAGGTCTCGGATCTCCTCGGATTGCTGAAAGCCTTCATTCGTCGTGACTTGGCGGAACTGCATCGCCAGAACGTGCGCGTGAAAGTGATTGGCGACCGGCACAGCCTCAAGAGCGACATCCTCGATCTTCTCGTGGATGCGGAAGAGACCACAAAGACGAATACCGCGCTGACGCTCATCATCGCCTTCAACTATGGCTCGCGCGACGAGATCGCGCGTGCGATGGCGAGCCTTGCACGGGATGTCGAGGCAGGCCGGCTGAAGGCGCAGGATATTTCTCCGGCGCTGATCGATGCGCGGCTCGACACGGCCGGGATCCCGGATCCGGACCTGATCATCCGCACAAGTGGTGAAGAACGCCTTTCCAACTTCCTGCTCTGGCAGGCGGCCTACTCCGAGTTCATTTTCGTGCCCGAGTATTGGCCCGATTTCAGCCGGGAGATCTTCTACTCGGCGTTGGAAACCTTCGCGTCGCGCGACCGTCGCTTTGGCGGACTGGTGGCACAGACGGCTGCGGCAGTGGGCACCTGATGCAGCAGGAGCTGAAGCTGCGCATTATTTCGGGCGTAATCCTTGCCGTTATCGTTCTGCTCGCCACCTGGTACGGCGGCGTTGCCTTCAGCCTGCTGTCGGCAGCGATCGGACTGCTGATCTACTATGAATGGTCGACCATTACGAAGCTTGCCACGGAACAGCCGGTCGCCAATGCGATCGGTTGGATAGGGCAGGCGGCAATCGCGGTGGCCGTCGTTGCGGGGACGCTTGGATATTCCCTGCTGCTACTGGTGCTGTTCTTCCTGATTGCTGTCGGCTTCGTGCTTGTGTCCGGCGTATCGCGCTGGTTTCCCACGGGGATCGTGTACGCCGGTCTTACGGGAATTGCCCTTTCGAGCATCCGCGGCTCCGATAGCGTCGGCCTTTTCGCGATGCTCTTTGTATTCGCAGTCGTGTGGTCGACCGACATTCTTGCTTATTTCGTCGGGCGCGCCATCGGTGGCCCGAAGCTGGCGCCGAAGATATCTCCCGGAAAGACATGGTCCGGCGCTATTGGCGGCGCCGTTTCCGCTGTGATCGCCGGTAGCCTGGTTGCCTATTTTGCCTTTCCGCAGAGCCTCGTGCTCGCGGCTCCGGTTGCGTTCATCCTATCGGTATGCAGTCAGAGCGGCGATCTCTTCGAATCCTTCATCAAGCGTCGCTTCGGCGTCAAGGATTCGAGCCACCTGATTCCAGGGCATGGCGGCGTCATGGACCGTGTCGACGGGCTCATTTTCGCCTGCTTTGCGGCGTTCTTGCTAGCTGGGCTTTTTTCGCTGATAAAGGGCGGCGAAATAACGTCGCTCGGTGCAGCCCTGTTCGGCGTATAATGTCTGCAAAGGCTGGCGGAAAAATCAGATGCTTGGCTTGACCGGTATATTGGCATTCCTGACGGGCTATATCGTGCCCTTTGTCCTCGTGCTGTCATTGCTCGTTTTCGTGCATGAAATGGGCCACTATCTGGTGGGGCGATGGAGCGGCATCCGCATATTGGCGTTCTCGATCGGCTTTGGTCCGGAATTGCTCGGCTTCACCGACAAGCATGGAACGCGCTGGAAGCTCTCACTGATACCGCTGGGCGGCTATGTCCGCTTCTTCGGCGACGAGGATGTATCGAGCAAGCCCGATGACGACAAGCTCGCGTCAATGTCGGAAGAGGATCGTGCGCGGTCCTTCGCCGGTGCGAAGCTGTGGAAGCGTGCCGCAACGGTTGCTGCCGGCCCGATAGCGAATTTCATCCTGGCGATTGCGATTTTTGCGGTTCTCTTCTCGATCTACGGTCGATCGGTTGCTGATCCTGTGGTTGCGGAAGTCAAGCCGGGCAGCGTTGCAGCCGAAGCGGGCGTCGTGCCTGGCGACCTTCTGATCGCCATCGATGGCACGAGGGTCGAGACTTTTGACGACGTCCGGCGCTACGTCAGCATTCGGCCCGAGCAGCAAATTGTCGTAACGATTGAGCGCAACGGCCAGAAGCTGGATGTTCCGATGGTGCCGGCGCGAACCGATATGACCGACCAGTTCGGCAACAAGATCGAAATCGGCCTGATCGGCATCGTCACCAACCAGGAGGTCGGCCACTTCCGGGTACAGACCTACTCGCCGCTGGAGGCGGTCAAGGAAGGCGCGATCCAGACCTGGCACATCGTAACTGGCACCTTCAAGTATATTGGCAACCTGATCTCCGGCTATATGAAGCCAGACCAGCTTGGCGGACCGATCCGCGTGGCTCAGGCTTCCGGTCAGATGGCGACGTTGGGCGTTGCAGCTTTGCTTCAGCTTGCCGCTGTCTTGTCTGTTTCCATCGGATTACTGAACTTGATGCCGGTTCCGGTACTTGATGGCGGACATTTGATGTTCTATGCGATTGAAGCCGTGAGGGGAAAACCGTTGGGTTCGTCTGCGCAGGACATTGCGTTTCGCATTGGCTTGGCGATGGTTTTGAGCTTGATGGTTTTTGCCACCTGGAACGATATAAGCGCTTTGATTGGTTGATTGCTCGACGAGGGAAATTACCATTTATTTACGATGTTTCAAAGCTGTAGTGGCGAATGCGTCACGCTTTGAAATGAAGTAAACAGAAATTAACTTGCTCCCTTGCTTGTAAGACAAAAGCGGGTAAAACGACACACGTGACCGGAATCGGGGGACGCCTGGGGCCGGGGACGAGAAAAAAGGTAATGGGTGAAATGAAGGCTGGTTCAAGATTTTTGAACGCAGTATCGGCGGTTGCGCTGTCTGCAGGTATTGTTGCTTCGGGAGCAGGTGCAGCGGTTTTCGTCTCCGCTACGACGGCAGAAGCTGCAGTGATTCAGCGCATCGATGTGCGCGGCGCCAGCCGTGTCGGCGCTGAGGCCGTTCGCTCGAACCTCACAATCCAGCCTGGCCAGAGCTTCTCCAACACCGACATCGATGACTCTGTGAAGCAGCTTTACGACACGGGCTATTTCTCCGACGTCAAGATTTCCGTTTCCGGCGGCACGCTGGTCGTGACGGTCCAGGAAGCGCAGCTCATCAACCAGGTCGTCTTCAACGGCAACCGGAAGATCAAGGACGACAAGCTTGCTGCGATCGTGAAGACGCACGCGGCCGGGCCTTTTAACGACGCGCAGATCCAGGCGGACATTCAGTCGATCAAGGACGCGTATGCGGCAACCGGTCGCAGCGAGGTCCAGGTGACCACGCAGGTCGTGCCGCTCGGCGAAGGTCGCGTCAATCTGGCTTTCGTCATTGACGAAGGTGATCGCACCAAGATCGGCGCTATCAATTTCGTTGGCAACAATGCCTATAGCTCCGGCCGTCTCGCTTCGGTCATCAACACGAAGCGCTCCAACTTCCTGTCGTTCCTGACACGCAAGGACGTCTACAGCGAAGACAAGCTTCGCGCTGACGAAGAGGCGCTGCGTCAGTTCTACTACAATCGCGGCTTTGCCGACTTCCGTATCATCTCGTCGGACGCGACCTTCGACGAGGCGACCAACAAGTACACGTTGACCTTCAATATCGAAGAAGGTCCGCGCTACAATTTCGGCGCCGTAACCGTGCAATCGACGGTTCCCGGAGTTGATGCCACGCAGTTGCAGGGGCTCGTCCGCACTCGCGAGGGCCAGGTATACAGCGCCAAGGAAGTCCAGAAGTCGATGGAAGCGATATCTGACCAGGTCGCCTCCGCTGGATATCCTTTTGCGCGCGTAACGCCGCGCGGCAATCGTGACCTGGCGAACAACACGATCGGCGTCGAATACCTCGTTGACCAGGGCGAGCGCGCCTATGTCGAGCGTATCGAAATCCGCGGCAACAGCCGCACGCGCGACTTTGTCATTCGTCGCGAGTTCGACATGAGCGAAGGCGACGCCTTCAATCAGCAGATGATCACGAGGGCAAAGCGCCGTCTCGAAGCTCTCGGCTACTTCTCGTCGGTCAACATCTCGACGCAGCCGGGCAGCTCTCCGGACCGCGTTGTCGTTGTGGTTGATGTGCAGGACCAGTCGACGGGTTCGTTCGGTATCGGCGCGGGCTATGCGGCCGGCGGCGACGGCCTGCTGCTTGAAGCCTCGGTCGAGGAAAAGAACTTCCTGGGTCGCGGTCAGTATATCAAGATCAGCGCTGGTGGTGGTCAGGAAGGTTCTCGTACCTATGGCCTGAACTTCACTGAGCCTTACTTCCTCGGTTACCGTTTGGCTGTCGGTTTCGACCTCAATCACAGCGAGACGTCGAGCAACGATAACTACGACTACGAAGAAAACAGCGGTGTTCTTCGTGCCACGGCGCCGATCACGGAAGATCTGGCGACGACGTTCCGTTACAACTACAAGCAGATGAAGTACGATCCCTCGGGTTCGCTGAGCGATCTGTCTGCGCCGTATCAGAACCTTGTTGAGAATAGCCCATGGGTAAAGTCGTCTGTTTCGCAGACGCTGACCTACAACACGCTTGACGACATGACGCTGCCGCGCGAAGGCATCTACGCAAGCGTTACGCAGGAAATTGCTGGTATCGGCGGTGACTCGCAGTTCTATAAGATCTACGGCAAGGCGCGGTATTTCCATCTGCTGGCCGATGATGCTGACATTATCGGCTCGGTTACGGGTTCGGCGGGTTATGTTGTAGGCTTTGACAAGAGCCTGAACGTCTTTGACCAGTTCACGCTGACCAACGGCGATATCAGAGGCTTCGAAAACAAGGGCATCGGCCCGCGCATTGCCGGGGCGAACGACGATCCGCTCGGCGGTACGACCTATTTCACGGTCTCGGCTGAAGCGACGTTCCCGCTCCCGTTGGTTCCGCGTGACTTTGGCCTGCGTGGCGCCTTGTTCGCCGACGCTGGCACGCTGTTCGGCAATGATGTCGACCCGCTCGGTGATACTGTGAACGGCGAAGATGCGTCACTCCGTGCGTCCGTCGGCGTTGGTCTTATGTGGGCGTCGCCATTCGGTACGCTGCGCGTCGACTACGCTATTCCGGTCGCCAAGGAAGACTTTGACAAGACGCAGCACTTCAAGTTTGGCATAAACAACCAATTCTGATATCGGCAGTCCGGAACCGTAAAACCGAATTCCGTTCTGGAGATTTGCCGATGGAGCAAAATAGCTTTTTTCTGCCCCATGATGGCGTGAAACTCTCGGAGTTGGCGCAGTATCTTGGGGCAGAGCTTGCTGACCCCAAAAATGCAGAGGTCGTGATCCGTTCCGTTTCCCCCGTAAGTCGGGCGAAGGCGGGCGATCTCTGTTACATCATCTCGAAGCGGAGCAAGGACGAGCTTGCGACATGCGCAGCGTCTGCAGTGCTTTGCAGCGCGGGGCTGCGCTCGCTGGTGCCGGATCATCTGCCTGTTCTGATTTCGAAGAATGCCCATGCGGCCTTTGCGATGGCGGGTGGTTTCCTCTACCCGAAGGCGCTGCGGCCAGAAGCCCTTTTTTCCGAAGCCCCTGGTATTTCGGATCGCGCGGTTGTTGATCCTACGGCCCGTCTCGAAGGGAAGGTTTCGATCGAGCCGATGGCGGTGGTCGGTGCGCACGCTGAAATCGGCGAGGGTACACATATTGGCGCCGGCGCTATCATTGGGCCCAACGTCAAGATCGGCCGCAATTGCACGATCGCGGCTGGCGCAAGCGTGCTCTGCGCCCTCATTGGCAACAGCGTCATCATTCACAATGGTGCACGGATCGGCCAGGATGGTTTCGGCTACGCTCCGGGTCCACGCGGGATGATCAAGATCGTTCAGATCGGCCGGGTGATCATCCAGGATCATGTCGAGATTGGCGCGAATACAACGATTGATCGTGGTACGATGGATGATACGGTCGTCGGCGAGGGCACGAAGATCGACAATCAGGTCCAGATCGGCCACAACGTCCGCATCGGACGTCACTGTGCCATCGTTTCGCAGGTCGGCATTGCCGGCAGTACTGTGCTTGGCGACGGCGTGCAGATCGGCGGTCAGGCAGGACTGAACGGACATATCAAGATTGGCGACGGGGTGCAGATCGCTGCAAAGAGCGGCGTGATCGGAGACATCCCCGCTGGTGAGCGCTACGGCGGTGTGCCGGCCCGCCCCATCAACGATTTTCTACGGGAGACGGCCGCGATTTTGGCGCGATCAACCGGCGGCAAGAAAACGGGAGAAAAGAATGACTGAGGAAGCAAAGACTTCGCTCTCTTCGGCAGATATCATCGAGATCATGAAGCTGCTGCCACACCGGTATCCGTTCTTGCTCGTAGACCGGATTATCGAGATCGATGGCGACGAATCCGCGGTCGGTATCAAGAACGTGACTGCAAACGAACCGCATTTCACCGGTCACTTTCCGGAATCGCCAATTATGCCGGGAGTTCTGCTCATCGAGGGGATGGCGCAGACGGCCGGCGCGATCTGCGCCAAGAAGCAGGGCGAAACCGGCAATCTCGTCTACTTCATGACGATCGATAACGCGCGTTTCCGCAAGCCGGTCGTTCCCGGCGATCGCGTCGAATACCACGTGAAGAAACAGAAACAGCGCGGTAATATCTGGAAGTTCCATTGCGATGCTAAGGTTGATGGAGCGCTCGTCGCCGAAGCCGACATCGGGGCGATGATCGTTCGCAAGGATCAGGCATGAGCACGATAGCAGCCAGCGCCAGCATTCACGCCATGGCGGTCGTCGAAGATGGCGCCGTGATTGGCGAGAACGTGAAGATCGGCCCTTTCTGCCATGTCGGGCCGAAGGTCGTGCTGGGTGATAACGTGGAGTTGCTGGCGCATTCGGTCGTATCCGGCAGGACGACGCTTGGTAAGGGGTGCCGCGTTTTCCCGATGGCCGTGATCGGCGGCGATCCGCAGAGCGTCCATCACGGCGGCGAAGAAACGACCTTGACGGTCGGCGACAACTGCACGTTCCGCGAGGGCGTCACGGTGAACACGGGTACTGCCGATTTTGGTGGCCAGACGATTGTTGGCGACAACAACCTTTTCCTGGCGAATTCGCATATCGCCCATGACTGCCGGGTAGGAAACAACGTCATCATGTCCAACAACGTGATGCTCGCCGGCCATGTGACGATTGAGGACCGTGTCATTCTTGGTGGTGGCTGTGCCGTGCACCAATTCACACGTGTCGGTCGCCAGGCGTTCGTCGGCGGTCTCTCTGCGGTCAGCTATGACGTCATTCCCTATGGCATGCTGAACGGCAATCCGGGCCTTCTGAGTGGACTGAACGTCGTTGGCATGACCCGCGCCGGTGTTGACCGGGCGACGATTCATGCCGTGCGGCGCGCCTACAAGGCGATCTTCGAAGGCGCCGGTTCGATCCGTGCCAACGCCGCCGTGATCCGGGATGAATACGCCGATTGCGAGCAGGTCCTTCAGATCCTCGACTTCATCGCAGCCGATAGCGATCGTGCTCTTTCCTCTCCGACCAGGGGACAGAAAGGGTGATGCTTGGCTCTCGCGGGTGACATGGCAAAAGGCCGCTTGGCCATCATCGCAGGTAGCGGGCTTCTGCCGTCCTATGTCGCCACCGCGGCGCGGCAAGCAGGTGAAAATCCCTTTATTATCGCTCTGAAGGACGAGGCCGATCGCTCTTGGGAAGGCTTTGACCATGCGGTTATCGGGGTCGGAGATTTTGCCGCTCTCAGTCGGATATTCGAAGGCAACGGCATCGACCGCGTCGTGATGTCTGGTGGTGTACGCCGGCGTCCGGAATGGCGCGAAGTGCGGCCGACGCTGAGGACCCTCGTGAAATTACCGTCGACAATCCGGACGCTGCTCGCTGGTGGCGACGATACCGTGTTGCGGATGGTCATCACGCTGATCGAAGAGAATGGGCGCCGGGTCGTCGGCGCGCACGAGATCGCACCGGATCTGCTGGCATCGGTCGGTCCGCTGGGCGCCGTGCGACCAAGCCTCGATAATGCGAAGGACATCGCGCGAGCCGCAGAAGCAGCGGATGCGCTCGGCAGGCTGGACGTCGGTCAAGGGTCGGTGTCGGTCGGCGGTCGCATTGTCGCGCTCGAAGGCGTGGAAGGCACGGACAGCATGCTGGAGCGTGTCGCCGAGCTGCGGTCGGCGGGGCGAATTTCTCAGCGCCGCCACGGCGTGCTGGTGAAACTGTGCAAACCGCAGCAGGATATCCGCGCGGACCTGCCATCGATCGGCATTTCGACGATCGAGAACCTGCAGAGAGCAGGACTTGCCGGAGTGGCTGTGGAGGCGGGCCGCTCGCTCATCCTGGAGCGCGACGCCGTCATCAAGGCTGCCGATGAAGCCGGTATCTTTGTATGCGGACTGGATAGGGGATTGCCATCCTGGGGGCTGGCGTGAGCGAAGCTTCACTGAGAGTTGCCATTGTTGTTGGAGAGGTTTCGGGCGACCTCCTGGGTGCCGACCTGATCGCCGCTCTGAAACGAAAGTTTCCTGGCGACGTGGAACTCATCGGCGTTGGCGGCGAGGGGCTGGAGGCGCAGGGTCTGCGCTCGCTTTTCGATTTCGCCGACCTTCAGGTCATGGGCATCACCCAGGTGCTTTCGAAGCTGCCGCGGCTCGTTCGGCGTATCGGTGAGACGGCGTCGGCCATCATCGCCGCAAAGCCTGATGTGCTTATTATCGTCGACAGTCCCGACTTCACGCACAGGGTCGCAAAGCGTGTTCGCACGGTGCTGCCCACCTTGCCTGTCGTCAACTACGTTTGCCCCAGCGTATGGGCGTGGAAGGAATACCGGGCGCAGCGCATGCTCGCCTATGTCGACCATGTGCTCGCTGTGTTGCCATTCGAACCGGACGTGATGCGCAAGCTGGGCGGGCCGCCGACAACTTATGTCGGCCACCGCTTGACAGCCGATCCCAACCTGTTGGATGCACGACGCCAGCGCGCGCAGACGAAGCCGCGAAACCAGGCCGACCGCAAGACAGTCATGCTTCTGCCGGGTTCGCGCTCGTCGGAGATCGCCAAGCTGCTGCCACACTTTGGCGATGCCATTAGCGAGTTGGTAGCGCGCAACGGCGAGATGCGTATTATTTTGCCGACGATGCCACGCCGCGAAGCCATGATCCGTGAGCTCGTCAAGGATTGGACGGCCAAGCCGGAGATCGTGACGGGAGCCGAGGCGAAGTGGCGAGCGTTCACGGAGGCCGATGCCGCCATGGCTGCCTCCGGCACTGTCGTGCTTGAGCTGGCTTTGACGGGCGTTCCCTGTGTTTCGGCGTACAAGACGGACTGGATCATCAGGCTCATGACCAGCAAGATCAAAACGTGGAGTGCTGCGCTTCCGAACTTGATCGCCGATTACGCTGTTGTGCCCGAGTATATCAACGACGTGGTCCGAGGCGGCAGCTTCGCTCGCTGGATGGAGAAGCTTTCAGCGGATAGCCTGCCACGGCAGGCAATGATGCAGGGCTTCGACGTTCTCTGGCAGAGAATGCAGACCGAGAAGCCGCCGGGAGAACATGCGGCAGAGATTGTTCTTGACGTTCTCCAAAAGAAAAAGCCCGGTCATTTCTGACCGGGCTTTTTGCTGTCTGTGATCGCCGATTAGCGCTTGGAAACCGGCACGTAGTCGCGCTCCGGTTCGCCGACATAAAGCTGGCGCGGGCGACCGATACGCTGCTCTGGATCTTCGATCATCTCGTTCCACTGGGCAATCCAGCCGACCGTACGGGCCAGGGCAAACAGCACGGTGAACATAGTCGTGGGGAAGCCCAGGGCCTTCAGCGTGATGCCGGAGTAGAAGTCGATGTTCGGATAGAGCTTCTTCTCGATGAAGTATTCATCGGTTAGGGCGATGCGCTCGAGTTCCATCGCAACTTCGAGCAACGGATCGTCCTTGACGCCGAGTTCGCCGAGAACCTCATGCGTCGTCTTCTGCATGATCTTGGCGCGCGGATCGTAGTTCTTGTAGACGCGGTGACCGAAGCCCATCAGGCGGAACGGATCGTTCTTGTCCTTGGCGCGGGCGATGTATTCCGGAATGCGGTCAACAGTGCCGATCTCAGTCAGCATGTTCAGCGCTGCTTCGTTGGCGCCGCCGTGTGCCGGGCCCCAGAGGCATGCAATGCCGGCTGCGATGCAGGCAAACGGGTTTGCACCCGACGAGCCGGCGAGGCGGACGGTCGAGGTCGACGCGTTCTGCTCGTGGTCGGCGTGCAGGATGAAGATGCGGTCCATGGCGCGGGCCAGAACCGGATTGACCACATATTCCTCGCAAGGAACTGCAAAGCACATGCGCAGGAAGTTCGACGCGTAGTCGAGATCGTTCTTCGGGTAAACGAAGGGCTGGCCGATGTGATACTTGTAGGCCATGGCGGCCAGCGTTGGCATCTTGGCGATCATACGCAGGCTTGCGACCATGCGCTGATGCGGATCGGTGATGTCGGTGGAGTCGTGGTAGAACGCCGACAGCGCGCCGACGCAACCGCACATGACAGCCATCGGATGTGCATCGCGGCGGAAGCCCGTGAAGAACCGGCTCATCTGCTCATGCACCATCGTGTGATGCGTCACGCGATAGTCGAAGTCCTTCTTCTGGGCTGCGGTCGGCAGTTCTCCGTAGAGAAGCAGGTAGCAGACTTCGAGGAAGTCGCCGTGCTCGGCGAGCTGCTCGATCGGATAGCCGCGATGCAGCAGTACGCCGGCGTCACCGTCGATATAGGTGATTTTCGATTCACAGGACGCGGTCGAGGTGAAACCAGGATCGTACGTGAAGGAAGCCGTGTTCTTGTACAGGGCGCCGATATCGATGACGTCAGGACCGATGGTGCCGCTCTTGACGGCGAGATCGACTGATTTGTCACCGATTTTCAGTGTTGCGCTTTGTTCCGTCATTATGATCCTCCAAACTGGCGGTTGGCGCCATAAAAGCGCCATAGGGTTAAGCGTCGTCGATGATTGCTATATGATCGCGCGCCTAATGCCAAGTTACCGTGACGCCATTTTGTGCATCGCAGTATCAACTTTTGGGCACTTCTGCGATGACCCCTGCGCATAGCAGAAGCTGATGATTATCCTTAGCTTTTCCGGCTTCCGATTTTCCTTCAGATTTCAATCGATTATTCTTGCTTGGAAGCCCGTTAGCTTTCATTCTGGTTGTACGGGCGGCTGTTTTTGGGCGCAATGCATGCCGGGGTTGAGGCCATTGGAGGTGAGGGAAGCCACACCCGGCGCGGACGCGTTTGGGCGCGCGCCACAGCCTTCTTTTCTCGTGCCACGAGTTCCTGCGGAACCTCCGCTAACTTTCCAGACGCAATCCTTCGTGCCGTGGCCGACACGGATAAGGACTGCGTCGGATCGTTGTACCGTGTGGCTTCGTCTCGCCGTGGCAACGGAGATAGAGCATGCGCGGTTCTTCCTGGTTTCGTCCGTCTTCGCTGGGGCGGGCGCGATCCTCTGGTTCGTGCTTGGAAGTGCCCCCGGCCGAGCTCCGGATGTCGTTTGCGGCGACGCTTGCCCTCGTCGCCGGTTTACGCGATCTGGTCAAGAAGGCCGCCGCACGAACATCCCTTGCTGCAGGTCGCCGCAGTAACGCCCGTCGTTTTCATCATATGCTTCTTTGGTGGCATCCTGCTGACCGCGATGATCGGCGGCTTCTCGACCGCGCTTTTCGCCGTCGAGCACTTCCACCGGCTCAGCGCTTATGGTCTGCCGGCAAATCTCATGGCCATGCCGGTGGTCTCTTTCGTGGTGATGCCGATGGGCATGCTCGCTATGCTGCTGACACCTTTTGGCCTCGACGTCATTCCATGGAAAATTGCCGGTTTCGGGCTCGACATCGTGATCGCCATTGCCCAGATGGTCTCGACCTGGGCGGCAATATCGATATCGGCAGATTGCCGGGTTGGTATTTTCCTGTGGCGGTAGCAGGGTTCCTCTTACTTGCCCTTCTGCGCACCAAGATCCGCTACCTCGGCGCTGGCATTGCGGGGCTGGCAACAGTGCTTGTTGTGGTTGCGCCGAGCGAGCCGCCGCCCGACATGGTCATTGCCGAAGACGGCAATCTCGTCGCGATTGTGAGAGGACAAGTCCTTGCACCGAACCGGCCGCATCCGCCTGACTTCATTTTCGACCAATGGCGAATGGCGCTCGCCGCGGAGCTAGATCAACCAACGTAATTGTTGGAGGGTGTCAACGCTATCAGGCGGCGGGACAGTCAAGGCAGATCGGAGAGGTTATCTGCCGTGGAATTGCGCAATGCCCGCGATGCGTTACGTCAGGCTGCGACGAGCGCTGAGAACCGATTTGTATGCCTGAAAGGCGCCTGGTGCACAGCCACGCACGATAGCGGCTACGTCGTGACGATCGTCGAAAATCCCGCTTACTTCGGCGCTGCCTGCGATACGGCCGATATCGTCGTGACACCCGCTCGCCTCCGCACGACGGGGTGCCGGTCGGGCGCACTTTTGTTCACCGGCGAAACCTTGCGTCGCTTTGGTGCCGCTGAGGTAAGGATCGACGATCAAGGTAGCTCCGTCGTCACGACGGCCTATACGAGGCCCGACCGCCCTTGGATCCGCCATCGGGCGTATAATTGGCGAAGCGGCACCTTTGACGGCGAGCCGCTTGCCTTCAATGATAGCGGCGAATGAGGCCGACAAGCTTGCCCTGGACCTTGACACGGTCAGGCCCGAAAATGCGCGTCTCGTAAGCCGGGTTTGCCGCCTCAAGTGCGATGGAGGCGCCTTTCCGGCGGAAGCGCTTGAGCGTCGCTTCCTCATCATCGACAAGCGCAACAACGATGTCGCCGGCATTGGCGGTGCTGCCGTTGCGGATGATTACCGTGTCGCCATCAAAGATGCCGGCCTCGATCATCGAGTCGCCCTTGACCTCAAGCGCATAGTGCTCGCCTGGGCCAAGCATGTCCGCCGGAACCGTGATGTCATGGGTATTGTTCTGAATTGCCGAAATCGGTACGCCGGCAGCAATCCGTCCCATGACCGGTACAGAGGCAGGACCGCCGTTGTCAGCCTGCGGCGCTGGCTTCGGCGCCACAACTGGCTGTGGTTTGCCGAGGCTGCCTTCGATAACGCTCGGCGAAAAACCGCGGCGGGGCTGCAGGCTCGGGTTATATGCCTCGGGCAGTTTGATGACTTCCAGAGCGCGGGCTCGATTCGGCAGTCGGCGAATGAAGCCCCGTTCCTCCAGCGCGGTAATCAGGCGGTGGATGCCTGACTTCGACGCGAGGTCCAAGGCATCCTTCATTTCATCAAAAGAAGGGGGGACACCGGACTCCTTCATTCGCTCGTGAATGAAGAGAAGAAGCTCCTGTTGCTTGCGCGTCAGCATCGAAGTTGAACCCCAGAGTCGTGAAACAAAGCCAGAACAGACACTATATGTTCCATATGTGTTCCGCAAGTACCTAAATTTTCGTAAATCTTGCCTGCAACTTGCTGAGTTTTTGCGTCTCATTTGACCGAAAGCGTAGAAGGGGGTTGCATTGTCCTGTTGCCCGGCGCACATCTTCGCAAATTCCGGAGAAGTTGCCATGAGCGAAGCACATCCGCTGGACCACATCGTGCTGCCGGTTCCAAATATCAGGCTCTCGCGCGAGCGTCTCGGAAAGCTGGGATTCACCGTCGCGCCCGACGCCCGGCACCCGTTTGGGACCGAGAATGCCTGCATATTCTTCGCCGACGAAACTTATCTGGAGCCTCTCGGGGTCGCCAATGCCGAACTGCATGAAGCTTCGGCGCAGAAAGGCAATGTCTTCACCGCGCGGGACCGTGCCTTTCGATTCCGATGTGGAGACGATGGGCTGTCTGCCGTGGTCTTTGCGACGGCGGATGCCGATCGCGACCATGCCCGGTTTCTGTCCGAAAAGATCAATGGCGGCGAGATGCTGCAGTTCGAGCGGCCGATGAAGATGCCCGATGGCTCGGAGGTGACGGCTGCATTTAAGCTCGCCTTTGCAGTTGACCTGCGCGCTCCAGATTTCTTTTTCTTCACATGCCAACGTGTCAACCCGCTGCCAGCCGACCGGAAAGCCCTGCAAGTGCATGCAAATGGGGTGGTTGGGATCGCAGAGATCGTGCTTGGGGCACCCGACCCCAAGGCGTTTGGACCATTCCTGCGCGCCGCCGCCCACAGCTTGGGAACGACCAATGAGGCCTTCGGTGTGAGTGTGACAACTCCGAATGCCAGAGTGAGTGTTCTCTCCCCGGATGGACTGGACGCCTACTTCGACATCCCTGCGCCTTCCGACGATCGCGGTCTGCGTGGTGTTGCCATCGTTTTCAAAGTAGGCGATCTCGCCGTGACAGAAGCGCAATTGGCTGCTAACGGGATGACCTATACGCGCAAGAACAATCGAATTCTGGTGAAGGCCGCGCCCGGACAGGGCGCTCTCTTCGCCTTCGAGGAGAAACGATGAGCCAGACAAATTCCGAAGTCGTGGTCGGCGAAGGCGCCGGCCGCGTCACCTTTTCGAATTCCGGCAAGCTGTCGCTGATTGCCGGGCCTTGTCAGATGGAGAGCCGCGAGCATGCCTTCATGGTCGCCGGTGTGCTGAAGGAACTCTGCGACAAGCTTGGTCTCGGCCTCGTCTACAAGTCCTCCTTTGACAAGGCGAACCGGACGTCGCTGTCAGCGCAGCGCGGTATCGGCCTCGAAACGGCGCTTGAAGTGTTCGCCGATCTCAAGAGGGAATACGGCTTTCCTGTCCTGACCGACATTCATACCGAAGAGCAGTGTGCCGAGGTGTCCACCGTCGTCGACATCCTGCAGATCCCAGCTTTCCTCAGCCGTCAGACCGACCTGCTCGTTGCCGCCGCCAAGACCGGCCGCGTCATCAACGTCAAGAAGGGGCAGTTCCTCGCGCCCTGGGACATGAAGAACGTCCTCAACAAGCTGAATTCGAGCGGAAATCCGAACATCTTGCTTTGCGAACGCGGTGCTTCCTTCGGCTACAATACGCTGGTCTCCGACATGCGATCGCTGCCTATCATGGCGGCGATGGGCGCCCCCGTGGTCTTCGACGCCACGCATTCGGTCCAGCAGCCGGGCGGGCAGGGCGGTTCGAGCGGAGGGCAGCGCGAGTTCGTGGAGACGCTCGCGCGTGCGGCGGTCGCCGTCGGCGTCGCTGGCGTATTCGTGGAAACCCACGAAGATCCTGACAATGCGCCTTCGGATGGTCCCAACATGGTCTATCTGCGGGATATGCCGCGGCTTCTCGAAAAGCTGCTGGCCTTCGATGCGATTGCCAAGGCGGGATAAATGGATGGACGTGCACGCCGTCAACCGGCGAGCGCCAACCTCGTCTTTGTGGGATATGCCGATCCTGCCGTCCTCTCCGTGCCTTCGAGAGCGAAGCGGGAGAGCAGGTGATTGAGGTGTAGCGCCTCGTTGCCAAGCTCGCGGCAGGCTGCGCTGGTTTCCTCCGCCATCGCGGCGTTTTGTTGGGTGACGCTGTCCATGGTGTTGACGGCGGCATTGACCTCGACGAGCGCGGTCGTCTGTTCAGAGGAAGAGCGCACGATCGCCTCGATCAGCGTCGTCACCTTCAGCACCTGCTGATCGATACTGTTCAAGGCTTCGCCGGTGCGGTTCACCAAGGCAACGCCGGTTGACACCTGACTGGACGAAGTCTCGACCAACTGCTTGATTTCCTTCGCCAGCTTGGCAGAGCGGCCGGCGAGGTCGCGCACTTCTTGCGCCACGACGGCAAAACCCTTTCCGGCCTCGCCGGCACGAGCGGCCTCAACACCAGCATTGAGCGCGAGCAAGTTGGTCTGGAAGGCGATCTCGTCGATGACGTTGATGATTTCGCCGATCTGCACGGATGATGCTTCGATCTTCTCCATCGCAGCTACGGCCTCGTGCACGACAGTTGCCGAATAGCTGGCGCTTTCCTTCGTCACCGTCATCATCGCGTTTGCTTCATGGGCGCGTTCCGACGAGTTTTTGACCGTAACCGTGATCTGATCTAGCGCCGAGGCTGCCTGCTCCAGCGATGCGGCCTGATGTTCCGTTCGCCGGGCCAGATCATCCGTGCTTGTTGCGATTTCGCTAGTGCCAGTCCTGACCGTAGTGGTTGCCGTCGCGATATCCCTCATTGTGCCGGAAAGCGTGCGGACGCTCGAATTGAACTGCTCGCGTAGCCTCTCGTAGTCTGGCGCGAACGCTTCGTTGAGCTGGACGGTGAGGTCGCCGCGGGAAAGACGGTCCAGGCCGCGGCTGAGGCTCACGATGATGCGTTCGCGGCCGGCATCCTCATCAGCATTGGAGGCGGCCAGCGCCGCATCGCGCTGGGCTTGGGCCTGGCGCTCCGCATCCTGGTGTTCGCGGATTTTGTTCCGTTCTTGCGCCGATTCGCGAAACACGGTGACGGCGCGTGCCATTTCGCCAATTTCATCGACACGGTGGCTGAAGGGGACTTCCTTGGAATAGTCGCCGCCCGCCAGGATCGCCATGTAGTCGCGCATCGCCGAAAGTGGCACGATGGCGCGCCGGCGGAAGGCGTAGAGGCCGCCAAGAAGCAGGCAAAGCGAGACCGCCGCAGATGCAACCGTGATCGCCGAGAGAATGCTTGTCTGTTCGGCCGCGTCTTTTTCAGCCTTTGCCAGGAAGGCGTTCGCCATATCAACGAGCTCGTTGACCGCCGTTTCGTGGATATGAAAATTGGTCGCAAGCTTCTCGAAGGCTGTCGGGATGACCGCAGAGTCGTGGTTAAGGATGGCGGGCGCGAGTTCGTCCTGCATCACCTTCCAGAACGCATCGCCTTTGATGAGGACGTCGTTCAGAAGTTTTTCCTTGAGGTCTGCGCTGAGCGCGGTTGCCTGCCAATACTTGCGGCGATCCTCATAGGCGGGCTTCAGGACATTTTGAATGCGGTCGATGTTCTTTCCGGCGACCTCCGGGCGCTGCACCGCCTCGAGTGCAAGCATGTAGGATTCAACGACATAGAGGGGCGGCGGCAGAATATCGGCAACGAGATCCTTGCCGTAGACGATTTGCCGGTACATCTCGCCGTTCACGCGTAGCTTATTGAAGGCGTAGTTTTGTATGCCGATCGAAGCAATGAGCCCGGCGGCGACGACCACCGCGAAGATTGCAAGGCTTCGTGCAATATTGAGTTTCATCCTATGCCCCGTAAATAGTAAATAGTGAACGACGTCGTTTCTGAAACCATTGGAAATTTTCGAGCAGCAGCTATGGATCGTGACAGGCGGCTTGGCCGCATAAGGAAGCGCATCATGCAATAACGCCTGCCGAAGAAGGTGTTATTTCCTTTCGGCCGTTAACTATAAATATGATTGGTTACTGGTCGATAAATTTACAACCAGCTTGAAAGTCAAAATTTATATTTCCAAAACTTCAGGTTTTGAAAGTTGATAAGCGTTGTCTCTAACCAACGGCCGGGCGTGGCTTCAAAGGCCTGACATATTCACCCGCTAGGGCCGTGGCATGCCATCTGTCGTCAGTGTGGCATTGTAATTTGTGTGCCTTCGATTAAACAGGCTTCCAACGTTATCACCCACCGAGCAGGAAGAACCGATGACTGCAATTACCGACATTATCGCCCGCGAGATTCTCGACAGCCGTGGCAATCCGACCGTCGAAGTCGATGTCTATCTCGAAGACGGCAGCATGGGCCGTGCGGCGGTGCCGTCGGGCGCTTCCACCGGTGCTCACGAAGCTGTTGAAGTTCGCGATGGTGGCAATCGCTATCTCGGCAAGGGTGTTGAAAAGGCTGTCGAAGCCGCCAACACCGAAATCTTTGACGCGATCGGCGGCATTGATGCCGAAAACCAGATCCAGATCGACAACATCATGATCGAACTGGACGGTACGCCGAACAAGTCGCGCCTCGGCGCCAACGCCATCCTCGGCGTATCGCTCGCGGTTGCCAAGGCTGCTGCCCAGGCTGCCGGCCTGCCGCTCTACCGTTATGTCGGTGGCGCCAGCGCCCACCTGCTGCCGGTCCCGATGATGAACATCATCAACGGTGGCGCGCATGCCGACAACCCGATCGACTTCCAGGAGTTCATGATCCTGCCGGTCGGTGCCGATTCCATCCGCGAAGCCGTTCGCATGGGCTCGGAAGTATTCCACGTCCTCAAGAAGGAGCTGTCGGCTCAGGGCCACAACACCAACGTCGGCGATGAGGGTGGTTTCGCGCCGGGCCTGAAGAGCGCCCCTGAAGCCCTCGACTTCATCATGAAGTCGATCGAGAAAGCCGGCTACAAGCCGGGCGAAGACATCTACCTCGGCCTCGACTGCGCTGCGACCGAATTCTTCAAGGACGGCAAGTACGTTCTCGAAGGCGAAGGCCGCACGCTGGAATCGGGTGCCATGGCTGAATACCTTGCCCAGCTCGCCGCCCAGTATCCGATCATCTCCATCGAAGACGGTATGGCTGAAGACGATTGGGACGGCTGGAAGGCACTGACGGATCTGGCCGGCAAGAAGGTCCAGCTGGTCGGTGACGATCTATTCGTCACCAACTCGGCCCGTCTGCGTGATGGTATCCGCATGGGCGTTGCCAACTCGATCCTCGTCAAGGTCAACCAGATCGGCTCGCTGACGGAAACGCTCGACGCCGTCAACACTGCGCATAAGGCTGCCTACACCGCAGTCATGTCGCACCGTTCCGGTGAAACCGAAGATTCGACGATTGCCGATCTGGCGGTCGCCACCAACTGCGGTCAGATCAAGACCGGCTCGCTGTCGCGCTCGGATCGCCTGGCCAAGTACAACCAGCTGATCCGCATCGAAGAGGGCCTCGGCCCGCAGGCCCGCTACGCCGGCCGTTCGATCATCCGCGGCTGATCAATCGCGCCTGAATTGAGCGACTTGGACCCGCGTCTACGAAAGGCGCGGGTTTTTTCGTGCCTGATTTTTCATAGTCAACGGACAGTTAATCTCTGCCCGGTAGTCTTCAGCGCATCGAGGTAATGCGTTCGAGCGTGCGTTTATGTGGACAAAGCATCACAAGAAGAAAAAGATCGGTCGTTTCGTGGTTCCCGCGATGACGGTCGCGTTTCTCTCCTACTTCGGCTATCATTGCATTCATGGTGATTACGGTCTGCGGGCAACCGAGGGGTTCGAGCGCCAGCGGATAGCGCGCGAAAGGGAGTTGGCGGTTCTGAAAGGCAAGCGCGAGCATCTTGAAAAGCAGGTCGCGCTGCTGAGCGACGGTTCGATGGACAAGGACATGCTGGACGAGAAAGCGCGTCTTCAGCTTAATGTTTCTCGCGCTGACGAGATCGTCATATTCAATCACTATTCGAATTAACCGAAATTCAGTTAATCGAAATAAAGCGTTATTTATCAGTGATTTACTGATGAATACGAGCCATGCATTTATGGCATTGCTGTGGCTAAATTTCTTCCCTATGGTGTGCGCCACCAAAGAACCGACAAACCCATAGGGAGGGTTGAATGGCGCCGCGAAAAACCGCGACCGTTTCCAGCCGTAAAACTAGCGCAAAGCCGGCAAACAAGGCCTCGAATGGTGGTCCTGTCGCTGATTTCACGCGCGACGAGGAGCTCAAGGCCTACCGCGAAATGCTGCTGATCCGCCGCTTCGAAGAGAAGGCCGGGCAGCTCTACGGCATGGGCTTCATTGGCGGTTTCTGTCACCTCTACATCGGTCAGGAAGCTGTCGTCGTCGGCATGCAGATGGCGCAGAAAGAAGGCGATCAGGTTATCACCGCCTATCGCGATCACGGCCATATGCTGGCGACCGGCATGAGCGCGCGTGGCGTCATGGCCGAACTGACCGGCCGCCGTAGCGGTTATTCGCGCGGCAAGGGCGGCTCGATGCACATGTTCTCGAAAGAGAAGCATTTTTACGGCGGTCACGGCATCGTCGGCGCCCAGGTTTCGCTTGGAACGGGTCTCGCTTTCGCCAATCGCTACCGCGGCAACGACAGCGTTTCCGTCGCTTACTTCGGTGACGGTGCTGCGAACCAGGGCCAGGTCTACGAGAGCTTCAACATGGCTGCTCTCTGGAAGCTCCCGATCATCTACATCGTCGAAAACAACCGTTACGCCATGGGCACCTCGACTGCCCGCGCGACCGCGCAGTCGAACTACTCCCTGCGTGGCTCCGGCTTCGGCATCCCCGGCATCCAGGTCGATGGCATGGATGTCCGCGCCGTAAAGGCCGCAGCCGACGAAGCCCTCGAGCATTGCCGCTCCGGCAAGGGTCCGATCATCCTCGAGATGCTGACCTACCGCTATCGCGGTCACTCGATGTCCGACCCGGCGAAGTACCGCACGAAGGAAGAAGTGCAGAAGATGCGCTCCGAGCAGGATCCGATCGAGCAGGTGCGAGCGCGCCTCCTTGAGAAGGGTTGGGCCTCGGAAGACGATCTGAAGGCGATCGACAAGGATGTCCGCGATGTCGTTGCCGACAGCGCCGACTTCGCCCAGTCCGATCCGGAGCCGGATGCATCCGAGCTCTACACTGACATTCTGCTCTAATCGGGGAGGGACGACCCATGCCAATCGATATTCTCATGCCCGCCCTCTCTCCGACGATGGAAGAAGGCACGCTTTCCAAATGGCTCAAGCAGGAAGGCGACACCGTCAAGTCTGGTGACGTGATCGCCGAAATCGAAACCGACAAGGCAACGATGGAAGTCGAAGCCGTCGATGAAGGCGTCATCGGCAAGCTCCTGGTTCCGGCCGGCACAGAAAATGTGAAGGTCAATGCCAAGATCGCGGTCCTGCTTCAGGACGGTGAATCGGCGTCCGACATCTCTGCCGCACCTGCCGCGCAGCCCGCACCTGCCGCTGCCGCTCCGCAGGCGGAAGAAAAGCCTGCTGCCGCTGCTGCTCCGGTTCCGGCGGAGCCGAAGGCTGCCGTGCCGAACGATCGGGAAATTCCGGCAGGTACGGAAATGGTCTCCATGACTGTTCGCGAAGCGCTTCGCGATGCCATGGCCGAAGAAATGCGCGCCGACGACAGCGTCTTCGTCATGGGCGAAGAAGTTGCCGAATACCAGGGCGCCTACAAGGTCACCCAGGGTCTTCTGCAGGAATTCGGCGCCCGCCGCGTCATCGACACCCCGATCACCGAGCACGGCTTTGCCGGCGTCGGCGTCGGTGCTGCCATGTCCGGTCTGAAGCCGATCGTCGAGTTCATGACCTTCAACTTCGCCATGCAGGCGATCGACCAGATCATCAACTCCGCCGCTAAGACGCTCTACATGTCCGGTGGCCAGATGGGTGCTCCGATCGTCTTCCGCGGCCCGAACGGTGCAGCTGCCCGCGTCGGTGCCCAGCACAGCCAGGACTACTCGGCATGGTACAGCCAGATCCCGGGCCTCAAGGTCGTCATGCCCTACACGGCATCCGACGCAAAGGGTCTGCTCAAGGCTGCCATCCGCGATCCGAACCCTGTTGTCTTCCTCGAGAACGAAATCCTCTACGGTCAGCATTTCGATGTGCCGAAGCTCGATAATTTCGTTCTCCCGATCGGCAAGGCTCGCATCCATCGTCCGGGCAGGGACGTCACGATCGTCTCCTTCGGCATCGGCATGACCTATGCCACCAAGGCCGTCGCCGAACTCGAAAAGATCGGCATCGATGCCGAGCTGATCGATCTGCGCACGCTGCGCCCGATGGACCTTCCGACCGTGATTGAATCGGTCAAGAAGACCGGCCGTCTGGTCACCGTCGAGGAAGGCTATCCGCAGAACTCGGTCGGCACCGAAATCGCTACCCGCGTCATGCAGCAGGCCTTTGACTACCTCGATGCGCCGGTTCTCACGATCGCCGGCAAGGACGTTCCGATGCCCTACGCCGCCAATCTCGAGAAGCTCGCACTGCCGAGCGTCGCCGAGGTCGTCGATGCCGTAAAGGCCGTTTGCTACAAGTAACAAGGGGAGGGTATTTCGATGCCTATCAACATCACGATGCCTGCCCTCTCTCCGACGATGGAAGAAGGCAATCTGGCCAAGTGGCTCGTCAAGGAAGGCGACACGGTCAAGTCGGGCGACATCATTGCGGAAATCGAAACCGACAAGGCAACGATGGAAGTCGAAGCCGTCGATGAGGGCACGGTTGCCAAGATCGTCGTTCCTGCCGGCACGGAAGGCGTCAAGGTCAATGCCTTGATCGCCGTGCTTGCTGCCGATGGCGAAGATGTATCCGCTGCTGCAAGCGGTGCAGGCTCTGCCGCACCGGCGCCGAAGGCTGCTGAAGCCCCGAAGACGGAAGCAGCGCCGGCAGCACCGGCTCCGGCTGCTGCCGCACCGGTTCCGGCAGCGGCACCTGCAGCCGCTCCCGCGGGCGGAAATCGCACCTTCTCCTCGCCGCTTGCGCGTCGACTGGCCAAGGAATCCGGTATCGATCTCTCGGCCGTATCAGGCTCCGGCCCTCACGGCCGCGTTGTCAAGAGCGATGTCGAGGCGGCCGTGTCAGGTCGTGGTGCAAAGGCTGCTCCGGCTGCTGCTGCTCCGCAGGCTGCCGCACCGGCTCCTGCTGCAGCCCCGAAGGGCGCATCGGACGAGAGCGTTCTCAAGCTGTTCGAACCGGGCTCTTACGAGCTCGTGCCGCATGATGGCATGCGCAAGGTCATCGCCAAGCGCCTCGTCGAGTCCAAGCAGACTGTGCCCCACTTCTACGTCACCGTGGATTGCGAGCTCGATGCACTGATGTCTCTGCGTGCCCAGCTGAACGATGCCGCTCCCCGCAAGGATGGTGCGCCGTCCTACAAGTTGTCGGTCAACGATATGGTCATCAAGGCTATGGCGCTGGCTCTGCGCGATGTTCCGGATGCGAACGTCTCCTGGACCGAAGCCAACATGGTCAAGCACAAGCACGCCGATGTCGGCGTTGCCGTCTCGATCCCTGGCGGCCTGATCACCCCGATCATCCGCAAGGCCGAGGAGAAGACCCTGTCGGCCATCTCCAACGAGATGCGTGATCTCGGCAAGCGCGCCAAGGATCGCAAGCTGAAGCCCGAAGAATACCAAGGCGGAACCAGCTCGGTCTCCAACATGGGCATGATGGGCGTCAAGCAGTTCGCAGCCGTCATCAACCCGCCGCATGCGACGATCCTCGCAGTCGGCGCAGGCGAGCAGCGCCCCGTCGTCAAGAACGGCCAGCTGGCTGTCGCAACCGTGATGACGGTCACGCTGTCGACCGACCATCGCTGCGTCGACGGCGCGCTTGGTGCGGAGCTGCTGCAGGCGTTCAAGGGCTACATCGAAAATCCGATGGGTATGCTCGTCTGAGACCGGAGCGGAGGCGGAAATGACGAAGACCGTTCTTTGCTATGGTGACTCGCTGACTTGGGGCTATGACGCCGACACGATCGGACGTCATGCCTACAAGGATCGTTGGCCAAGTGCGCTTCAGGCGGCACTCGGCAACGAAGTGCGGATCATCGCCGAAGGATTGAATGGGCGAACCACCGCCTTCGACGACCATCTCGCCGACTGCGACCGGAACGGCGCACGCATCCTTCCGACGATTCTGCAGAGCCATGCGCCGCTTGATCTCGTCATTTTGCTGCTTGGCACCAACGACATGAAGCCTGTCGTGGCGGGTTCGGCCTTTGCCGCCTGCCAGGGCATTGCCCGGCTGGTGCGTCTGATCCGCAATCATGCCTGGCCCTTCGAATTCGATGGGCCGGACATTCTGATCGTCGCGCCGCCGAAGGTGCGTGAGACGGCAAACGTGCCATTTGCGGCGTCGTTCGTCGGCGCCATCGAGGAGTCGGCGAAGCTTCCGACCCTTTATCGTGATCTCGCGGACGAACTCGGCTGCGGCTTCTTTGACGGCAATTCGGTGGCGAAGACGACACCGGTCGATGGCATTCACCTCGATGCGGACAATACCCGCGCTCTTGGGCGCGGCATGGAGTCGACTGTGCGGATGATGCTGGGGCTTTGAGCATGGGATCCTTCGCTTCGCTTCGTCCCGCGACGCGGGAGGATGCGACGGAGCTGGCTTTACTCACGGACATCGCTTCCCATGGTTTCGCCTCCTGGCTCTGGCTGGTGGAGCTTGGAAACGGTGGCGGCGATACGCCGATGGAGCGTGGACGGCAGAAGCTGCGTGGCGACCAGGGGCAAGGCAACTGGAGCGACGCCGTGATTGCCGAAGCCCATGGCGAGATCGCGGGAGCCGCGATCGGCTACGGTCTTGGCGAAGGCATACGGAATATTGAGGCGGATCGCCCGGCGCTGAAGCCGGTCATCGATCTGCAGAAAATGGTGGTGGGAAGCTGGTTTGTCGGAACGCTCGGTGTCTACAGCCATCTGCGTGGCATCGGGATCGGTCGAAGGCTTCTCATGGATCAGATTGAGCGTGCGGAAAATGCGCCGGTCAGCCTGATTACCGCAGGTTACAACGAGGCGGCTCTGTCGCTTTACAAGAAGAATGGATTTTCGGAGGCGGCGCGAACGAATGCCGTGGCCTTCTTCGAAAACGGCAGGAAACACGAGTGGGTGCTTCTCACCCGCGACGCCCGATAGCAAAGGCAGGGAAACATGGCTGAGAACTACGACGTCATCATCATCGGCTCCGGACCCGGGGGCTATGTCGCCGCTGTGCGCGCCACCCAGCTCGGTCTCAAGACCGCGGTCGTCGAACGCGAGCATCTGGGCGGCATTTGCCTGAACTGGGGCTGCATTCCAACCAAGGCTCTGCTCCGCTCGGCCGAAATTCTCGACCATTCCAACCACCTGAAGGACTACGGTCTCGTGCTGGAAGGCAAGGTCAGCGCCGACGTGAAGGCGGTCGTTGCCCGCTCGCGCGCCGTCTCCGCACGCCTCAACGGAGGCGTCGGCTTCCTGATGAAGAAGAACAAGGTCGACGTGATCTGGGGCGAGGCCAAGATCACCAAGCCGGGTGAGATCGTCGTCGGCAAGTCGTCGAAGCCGGTCGTCGAGCCACAGCATCCCGTGCCGAAGGGCGTCAAGGGCGAGGGCACTTACACCGCCAAGCACATCATCGTTGCAACAGGTGCGCGTCCCCGCGCCCTGCCGGGCATCGAGCCGGACGGTAAGCTGATCTGGACCTATTTCGAAGCGCTGAAGCCGGATGTACTGCCGAAGTCGTTGATCGTCATGGGCTCGGGCGCGATCGGCATCGAATTCGCAAGCTTCTATCTGTCGATGGGCGTGGACGTGACGGTGGTCGAAGTCTTGCCTACCATCATGCCGGTCGAGGATGCGGAAGTTACTGCGATCGCCCGCAAGCAGATGGAAAAGCGCGGCATGAAGATCTTCACGAGCGCAAAGGTCGCGAAGGTCGAAAAATCCGCCAACAGCATCACCGCGCATGTCGAGACGTCGGATGGCAAGATACAGCAGATCACGGCGGATCGCATGATTTCGGCTGTCGGCGTGCAGGGCAACATCGAAAACCTCGGCCTTGAGGCTGTCGGCGTCAAGACGGATCGCGGCTGCGTCGTCATCGACGGTTACGGCAAGACCAACGTTCCTGGCATTTACGCGATCGGTGACGTCGCCGGCCCGCCGATGCTCGCTCACAAGGCGGAGCACGAAGGCGTCGTCTGCGTCGAGAAGATCGCCGGCCTGCCGAACGTTCATGCGACCGACAAGGGCAAGGTCCCGGGCTGCACCTACTGCAACCCGCAGGTTGCCTCCGTCGGTCTCACGGAAGCCAAGACCAAGGAATTGGGCCGCGACATCCGTGTCGGTCGCTTCTCCTTTGCCGCCAACGGCAAGGCGATCGCGCTTGGCGAAGATCAGGGTCTCTGCAAGGTCATCTTCGACAGGAAGACCGGCGAGCTGCTCGGCGCCCACATGGTTGGCGCGGAGGTCACCGAGCTCATCCAGGGCTTTGTCGTCGCAATGAACCTAGAGACCACGGAAGAGGAACTGATGCACACGATCTTCCCGCATCCGACGGTTTCCGAAACGATGAAGGAAGCGGTTCTGGATGCTTATGGTCGTGTCCTGAACGCTTGATCGTTTCTTCCCTATTGTCGAAGGTGGAAAAAGCAAAAGTCGATCATCATGTTTATGGTGTGTCGGCGCCATCATCGTGGTTCTGATCGCAAGGGCGATATCGTAAAGAGGCGAGGGCAGGATGGAAGGCGTAGGCTGGATCGCAGCGATCATCATCGGCGGCTTTGCGGGTTGGCTCGCGGGCAAGCTGATGGAGGTTCGCTACGGAGTATTGCTCAATATCGTGCTCGGCATCGTCGGCTCGGTGGTCGCAACCGCGATTCTGGCGCAATTTCATATAGAGGTGGCCGGCGGCAGGCTCGGTTACTTCGTCACGGGTTTTCTTGGTGCCTGCTTGCTGATATTCGTCGCGCGGCTCGTCCGCCGATAGATAGGGCTTTTGCCGCATGGAGCGGCGGAGATTTGAACTGCCATGGTAACCATTCTCGATACGATCAATCCTGATTCCAAGCGTGTGCGGCATCCCGAAAAGGCCCATCGGCCTGACCAGGAGGTCCTGCGCAAGCCGGATTGGATCCGCGTCAAGGCGCCAACCTCCAAGGGATACGCAGAGACGCGCTCGATCGTGAAGGAGCACAAGCTCGTCACCGTCTGCGAAGAGGCTGGTTGCCCCAATATCGGCGAGTGCTGGGACAAGAAGCACGCGACCTTCATGATCATGGGCGAGATCTGTACCCGCGCTTGCGCCTTCTGCAACGTTGCGACCGGCAAGCCGAATGCGCTTGACATGGCCGAGCCGGAGAATGTCGCCAAGGCGGTGAAGGAGATGGGGCTCTCCCACGTCGTCATCACTTCGGTCGACCGCGATGATCTCGAAGACGGCGGCGCCGAGCATTTCGAGAAGGTGATCTGGGCGATCCGTGTTGCCTCGCCGACGACGACCATCGAAATCCTGACGCCCGACTTCCTGAAGAAGCCCGGTGCCCTGGAGCGCGTCGTTGCCGCAAAGCCCGACGTCTTCAATCACAACATGGAAACGGTTGCCGGCAACTACCTGACGGTTCGTCCGGGAGCTCGTTACTTCCACTCCATCCGCCTGCTGCAGCGCGTGAAGGAACTGGACCCCACCATGTTCACCAAATCGGGCATCATGGTCGGTCTCGGCGAGGAACGAAACGAAGTGCTGCAGCTGATGGACGACTTGCGGACCGCAGAGGTCGACTTCCTGACCATCGGCCAGTACCTGCAGCCAACCCGCAAGCACCACGCGGTGATGAGCTTTGTTACGCCTGACGAATTCAAGTCCTACGAGACGGTCGCCTATACCAAGGGCTTCCTGATGGTGGCTTCGAGCCCGCTGACGCGTTCGTCGCACCATGCCGGCGACGACTTCGCACGCCTGAAGGCCGCACGCGAGAAAAAGCTGCTGATCGCAGCAGAATAATCAACGATCGCTTGCATTTTTCAAAAGCGGCGGCGATCTTCCCGCGGCTTTTTGTTTGCGGAGGCGACGAGAATGCCGGCTTATATCGACGATATGCGCAAGGTTGCCGCACTGCTGCGCCAGTCCGAGCGCATCATGGTCATCGGCTGCTCCGGCGGCGGCAAGAGCACCTTGTCGCTAAAACTCAGCAGCAAGCTCGATCTTCCTTATTTTTCCATGGATAAAGAGTTCTTCTGGCTGCCGGGCTGGGTCAAGCGCCCGAAAGAGGAAGAGCGCCATCTGATCGGTAACGTCGTCGCCGGCGAACGGTGGCTCATGGACGGAACCGGCCCATCCACGTTCGATATTCGTGTCGCCCGCACGGAACTGGTCGTCTGGGTACGTATGCCGCGCTGGCTTTGTCTGTGGGGAATCTGCAAACGCGCGTTCCTCCATCTCGGAAGGACTCGGCCAGACATGGCGCCCGGATGCCTGGAGCGAGTGCCGGATCGGGAGTTTCTCACTTACATCTGGACGTTCGAGAAGCGGTTCGCGCCCCTGGTGATTGCTGCGCTCGACAAGCATGGCCCGAATGTTCCGGTTTTTCAGCTGAAAAGCCGGCGGGAGGTGAACCACCTTCTTGATCTTCTCGGCGCTCCTACTTAACTGCCGATCATGCCTCAGTTCGAAACGCATCACTCCGTCCCGCATTCCGCCGATCAGATGTTCGATCTCGTCGCCGACGTCGAGCATTATCCTCAGTTTCTTCCGCTCTGCGAGGCGCTGAGCATTCGCAGCCGCAAGGAGCGTGACGGCAAGGTTCTGCTGATCGCCGATATGACCGTCGGTTACAAGGCGATCCGCGAAACCTTCACGACGCAGGTGCTGTTGAACCGGGCCGAGCGCCTCATCGAGGTCAAGTATATTGATGGACCATTCCGCTATCTCGACAACCGCTGGCGTTTCGAGGAGACGGCAACAGGCTCCAACATCCACTTCTTCATCGACTACGAGTTCAAGAGCCGCATCCTGGGGGCGGTCATGGGGTCGATGTTCGATCGCGCCTTCCGCATGTTCTCGGAAGCCTTCGAAACGCGGGCGACGAAGATTTACGGCTGAGCCAATTCCTGGATCATACCAAGCGCGGTCCTGACCGTCGCAAGCCGCACCTCACCGCGACCGATGTCGCCGTAGAGCATCTTCCGATGAATAAGCCCGCCAGAGCGCGACTTGGCCGCGAGGTGGACGAGGCCGACCGGCTTCTCCACCGATCCGCCGCCTGGCCCGGCAACGCCCGTCACAGCGACGGCAATGGCGGCGCGGGAGCGGAAGAGGGCGCCGTGCACCATCTGCCGCGCCGTCTCCTCGGAGACCGCGCCGAAGCGGATCAGCGTTTCCTCCTGCACGCCAAGCATCTCCATTTTGGCGGTATTGGTGTAGGTGACGAAGCCTCTGTCCACGACAGAGGACGATCCTGAGATTTCCGTGAGCGCGCCAGCGACCAGTCCGCCGGTGCAGGATTCCGCGGTCGAAACCATCAGCCCAGCTGCCGTGAAATCGCGAATGATCGCTTCTGCTTGCACGATGATGTCGTTCGGGAAGGTGCTCATCTCATGTGCTCCGATAGACGACGGTTGCCGTGGCGATCGCGGCGATGCCCTCGCGCCGGCCGACAAAGCCGATCTTCTCGTTGGTCGTCGCCTTGACTGAGCAGCGGTCGATCGAGATGCCCAGGAACTCGGACAGATTGGCGCGCATCTCGTCGCGATGCGGCCCGACTTTCGGTGCTTCGGCGATCAGCGACACGTCGGCGTTCATGATGGCGCCGCCACGCTCGCGCACGATCTTTGCCGCATGTTCGATGAAGATGCGCGACGGCGCGCCCTTCCACTGCGGATCAGATGGCGGAAAATGATCGCCGATGTCGCCCGCTCCACAGGTCGCAAGCAGTGCGTCAGTCAACGCGTGGAGCGCTACGTCCGCGTCGGAGTGACCCTTGAGCTTCTGGTCATGCGGTATGAAGACGCCGCAGAGCGTTACGCCGTCGCCCGGCTCGAGCTGATGGACGTCGTAGCCGTTGCCGGTGCGCACATCGGGGAGCGCCTGTACTGAAAGTCTGCTGTCTGCCATTGCGATGTCCCGTTTGACCGTCAGTTTTACATTGTCCGCCAGACCCTCGACGATCCGCACCGGAATACCGGCCCATTCGGCAATGGCGGCGTCGTCGGTGAAATCGGTGAGATTTGCCACAACCGCCTTTTCGTGGGCGGCAAGGATGGGCTCGAAGGCGAAAGACTGCGGCGTTTGCGCTGCGTAGAGATGATCGCGGGAAACGGTGTCGAGGACCGTTCCATCATGATCTGCTCGCTTCAGTGTGTCGGCGACGGGCATGGCGGGGAGAATTGCCGGCACGCCCTCCGAGAGCAGGCCAGCGATGCGATCGAGAAGCGCATGATCGAAGAAGGGCCGCACTGCGTCGTGGATCAGAACATGCGAGATATTCTTGCCGCGCAAATGGCGTAGTCCCGCTAAGACGGATTGTTGGCGCGTAGCGCCGCCGTGAGCCGCATCGATCGGCGTGCCGGACTGGACCTGCCCGGCAGCTTTAGCAAACAGCGCCTCGTCGTCGGGGTGAATGACCACGACGATGTGGCGGGCAAGCTCCCAGCTGGCGAACTTCTCCAGTGTGTGAGTGATAACAGGCCTGCCGCCAATCGCCCGATACTGCTTCGGTCCCTCTTCGGAGGCGCCCGCGCGTTCGCCGCGGCCGGCCGCGACGACGACGATACCTATTGCTGGTTGCTTTTGATGCATTTGCGGCATAAATCCTCAAAGCGCGATTTTTACACCGGTGCTTAGCGGCTTGGCGCATCGAATTCCAGCATTTGCTCGAAAAATGTCAATTCGCGCACTGCCCTCTTGGCAAGCCATTCAAACCTGTCTAAAAATAGTGCACGCATTTCGCGTGCCTGAAAGATAATCAATTGTTGAGCTTCGACCTCGCATCACCTTTGCGGATTGGACCTGTGGAAGTCAGGAACCGTGTTGTGCTGGCGCCTATGTCTGGCGTGACGGACATGCCGTTCCGGCAACTGGCGTGGCGTCATGGCGCAGGGCTTGTGGTCACCGAAATGGTAGCAAGCCGCGAACTGGTCAACAGCACTGCCGAATCATGGGCACGCCTCGAAAGCGCGGGGTTTGAGCCCCACATGGTTCAGCTCGCTGGCCGTGAAGCCCATTGGATGGCGGAGGCCGCGAAGATCGCTGCCGACCATGGCGCCGACATCATCGATATCAACATGGGATGCCCCGCCAAGAAAGTGATTGGCGGTTACTCCGGCTCCGCCTTGATGCGCGATCCCGATCACGCCCTCAGCCTCATCGAGGCGACAGTCAAGGCCGTCAGCGTTCCCGTGACCCTGAAGATGCGGCTCGGTTGGGACGAGAATTCGATCAACGCGCCCGAGATCGCGCGCCGCGCCGAACAGGCTGGCGTTCAGCTTATTACGATCCATGGCCGCACGCGCATGCAGTTTTACGAGGGTCGGGCAGACTGGGATGCGATCCGCGCGGTTCGCGATGCCATTACCGTGCCCTTGGTTGCAAACGGCGATGTCGAAACCGTCGAGGATGCACATGAGATTCTGCGTCGCTCGGGAGCCGATGCCGTCATGATCGGTAGGGGCTGCCAGGGCAGGCCGTGGCACGCCGGCGTATTAGCTGGGCAACCGGCGCCCGAAGTGTGGGAAGTCCCCGACATTGCGACCGAGCACTACAGAATGATGCTCGAATTTTACGGTGAGGCAGTCGCCGTTCGCCATGCAAGGAAGCACCTTGGCTGGTATCTCGACCGTTTTGCGCCTGGTCTTGCAGCGCAGGAAAAGGCCGCGATCATGACGGCGCGGGAGCCCGACGACGTAGCTGCAAGGTTTTATAACGCATTTATGGCTGCGGCATCGAACACGCAGACGCGGGAGGCTGCATGACGAATGACGTGCCATCGTCGATCGACAACGGCGTTAGCGCAGTTGCGATCGCTGTGCTCAACGCGATCCAGAATCCGGTCGTGATGGTCAACGAGGCTGGCCTCGTCGCCTTCGCAAATTGGGAAGCGGAAGCCTTCTTCGGTGCCAGCGCAGCCCACCTCGCGCGGTACAAGATCTCGACCTTTATCCCATTTGGCAGTCCGCTGCTGGCCTTGATCGACCAGGTTCGTGAACGGCGAGCACCGATCAACGAGTATCGCGTCGACTTGAGCTCGCCGCGCCTCGGACAGGACAAGCTTGTCGACTTGTATGTTGCCCCTGTCGTCAGCGATCCAGGCTCCGTCGTGATCGTGTTCCAAGAGCGGTCGATGGCGGACAAGATCGACCGGCAGCTGACGCATCGTGCGGCGGCCCGCTCGGTCACGGGGCTTGCCTCCATGCTGGCGCATGAGATCAAGAATCCGCTTTCCGGTATTCGCGGTGCAGCGCAGCTGCTAGAGCAATCGGTCGTCGACGACGACCGCGCATTGACGCGGCTGATCTGCGACGAAACGGACCGCATCGTCTCGCTCGTGGACCGCATGGAAGTCTTCTCGGACGAACGCCCCGTTGATCGGATGCCGGTCAATATCCACTCCGTTCTCGATCACGTGAAGGCCGTGGCGAAGGCGGGATTTGCGCGGCACCTCCGGATCACCGAGAACTACGACCCGTCGTTGCCGTCGGTCTACGCGAACCGCGATCAGCTTGTTCAGGTGTTCCTCAATCTCGTAAAGAATGCCGCCGAAGCCGTCGGCGATCGCCCGGATGGCGAGATCGTTTTGACGACGGCTTACCGCTCCGGCATTCGTCTGTCGGTCGCCGGCACGCGCGAAAAGATTTCGCTGCCGCTGGAATTTTGTGTTCAGGACAACGGTCCGGGCGTGCCGGCGGACCTTCTGCCGCATCTGTTTGATCCGTTCATTACGACCAAGACGAACGGCAGCGGCCTTGGCCTCGCGCTCGTCGCTAAGATTATTGGGGACCACGGCGGCATTATTGAATGCGACAGCCAGACCAACCGCACGACATTCCGCGTCTTGATGCCGGCCTCCAAGGACGCATCGGTGGACGACGCAACGACCATAACTCCCACAGGACCTACTCGATGACAGCAACGATCCTCGTCGCGGATGATGATGCGGCAATTCGTACCGTGCTTAATCAGGCTCTGAGCCGCGCCGGCTATGACGTGCGAATTACCTCCAACGCCGCCACGCTCTGGCGTTGGGTGTCGGCAGGCGAGGGCGATCTTGTCGTAACCGATGTCGTGATGCCGGATGAAAATGCGTTCGATCTCCTGCCGCGCATCAAGAAGGCCCGCCCGGATCTCCCCGTGCTTGTCATGAGCGCCCAGAACACCTTCATGACGGCGATCAAGGCTTCCGAAAAGGGCGCCTACGATTACCTGCCAAAACCATTCGACTTGACGGAACTGATCGGCATCATCGGCCGTGCGCTGGCCGAGCCGAAGCGCAGGCCAGCCAAGCTTGACGAGGACATGCAGGACGGAATGCCGCTTGTCGGCCGTTCGGCCGCGATGCAGGAAATCTATCGCGTCCTTGCGCGCCTGATGCAGACCGATCTGACGCTGATGATCACCGGCGAGTCCGGTACCGGCAAGGAACTGGTGGCGAGGGCGCTCCATGACTACGGCAAGCGCCGCAACGGGCCGTTTGTCGCGATCAACATGGCGGCGATCCCGCGCGATCTGATCGAATCCGAGCTCTTCGGCCACGAGAAGGGTGCGTTCACCGGCGCCCAGACGCGTTCGACCGGTCGCTTCGAGCAGGCCGAAGGCGGCACGCTTTTCCTCGACGAAATTGGTGATATGCCGATGGATGCCCAGACGCGCCTCCTGCGCGTCCTGCAGCAAGGCGAGTACACCACTGTCGGCGGCCGCACACCGATCCGCACCGACGTTCGGATCGTCGCGGCGACCAACAAGGATCTGAAGCAGGCGATCAATCAGGGACTTTTCCGCGAGGATCTCTACTATCGTCTAAACGTCGTTCCGCTGCGTCTGCCGCCGTTGCGTGATCGTGCGGAGGATATCCCGGATCTTGTGCGCCACTTCGTCCAGCAGGCGGAAAAGGAAGGCCTTGGCTCCAAGCGCTTCGATCAGGAGGCGCTCGATCTGATGAAAGCCTACGCCTGGCCGGGCAACGTGCGCGAGCTCGAGAACCTCATTCGCCGGTTGATGGCACTTTATCCACAGGATGTGATCACCCGCGAAATCATCGAAGCCGAGCTTCGGTCCGATGTGCCGGACAGCCCGATCGACAAGGGGCCGATCCGTAACGGCAACATGACTATCGCCCAGGCTGTCGAAGAAAACATGCGGACATACTTCGCCGGTTTCGGCGACGGCCTGCCGCCACCCGGGCTTTACGATCGTGTATTGACGGAAATGGAGTATCCGCTGATTCTAGCCGCGCTGACGGCGACGCGCGGCAACCAGATCAAGGCGGCTGACCTTTTGGGGTTGAACCGCAATACGCTGCGCAAGAAGATCAGAGAGCTTGGCGTATCGGTGTACAGAAGCTCCCGCACTGCTTGACAATGTGACTGGCGACGTTGCATTTTCGCCACAATGCGTTGCTTAGAAGTCACGCATGGGGTTCGGGTTTTCGGAGCTGTCTAAGAGAGCAGCGGCACTTGCCGTTGCGTTGCGGAGGCAGGCTGGCGGCTTCCGCCCTGGTCCGCGGGAGCGGCGGAGGCGATTGCCTGCTGCCAGGAGAAATAAGCGAATGGAACAGGATGCAATGCCGCCTGCGGCGGAAGGCGAAGCTGTCACGGCCGTGACCGATCGCCGTGCCCTGTTTGCGCTGCCGGGCCTGATCCTTGCCGGTGGTGCGCTTCTCTGTGCCACGCTGACGCTCTTCGTTCTGCTCGGGCTGACCCCGATCGCGCCGACTTACCATGTCGTTGTCACCTCGGTTGTCGTGAACTCGTTTTTCGTGTTGGGTCTGATGGCCCTCATCGCACGCGAGGTCTCCCGCCTGCTCAAGGCGCGGAAACGCGGGCGAGCGGCGGCGCGCCTTCATATCCGCATCGTTGTGCTCTTCTCAATCGTCGCGATCACCCCGGCGATCCTTGTTGCGATTTTCGCCAGTATTACGCTGAATGCCGGCCTCGACCGGTGGTTTGCGCTCCGCACGCAATCGATCGTCAGTTCCTCCCGAAACATCGGGCAGGCCTACATGATGGAGAATGCGAGCTACCTGCAGGGCCAGACTGTCTCGATGGCGAATGACCTCGAGCGCAACAGGGCTCTGTTCAATCTCGATCGCACCGGCTTTTCCGATTTGATGACGCGGCAGGCGCGGGGCCGCGGGCTGCTCGGTGCTTTCCTTGTCCAGTCTGACGGCTCGGTGATCACCCAGGCTGATATCAAGACCGAGAAGCCGTTGCCGGCAATTCCCCAGGATGCGTTGAACAAGGCCGCGGCCGGCCAGCCGACCTTGATTCCGCCGGGCATAACCAACCTGGTGGGCGCCATCATCAAGCTCGATGCGATTGACGGCGCGTTCCTCTACACGGTCCGCGCGGTCGATCCCAAGGTCATGGGCGCAATGCGTCTCATGGAGGAGAACGCCACAGAATACAAATCCATGGAGGCAGGGCGTTTCTCGCTGCAGATCGCCTTCGCGGTTCTCTACATCGGCTTTGCCCTTATCGTTTTGCTGGCCGCCATCTGGACGGCAATTGCCGTGGCTGACCGTATCGTGCGTCCGATCCGTCTGCTGATTACGGCGGCGGACAGCGTGGCCTCCGGCAACATGGATATTGTCGTGCCTGTCCATTCCGTGGACGGCGATGTTGCCAACCTCTCGCGGACCTTCAACAAGATGATCTCGGAAATTCGCACGCAGCGCGACGAGATCCTGGAGGCCAAGGATGAGGTGGACGACCGCCGTCGTTTCATTGAAGCGGTTCTATCCGGTGTGACCGCCGCGGTCATCGGTGTCGAGCACGATCGCAGGGTCACCATCGTCAACAGTTCCGCAGAAGCGCTTATGGCATTGCCGGCGTCGGACATGCTCGGCAAGCAACTCTCCGAGATCGCGCCCGAAGTCGACCAGGTCCTGACGGAAGCCGCCTCCCGCTATCGCGGCGATTTCCGCAAGCAGATTGCCCTCGTGCGAGCTGGCACCGTGCGGACGCTGAGCGTCCAGGTGACGCGCGAGGAAGTACGCGACATGAGCGAATCCTATGTCATCACGCTCGACGACATCACCGACCTCGTTATCGCACAGCGCTCGACGGCATGGGGCGACGTCGCCCGCCGCATCGCTCATGAAATCAAGAATCCGTTGACGCCGATTCAGTTGTCGGCAGAACGCATTCAGCGCCGCTACGGCAAACAGATCAACCAGGATGACCGCAGCGTCTTCGACCAGTGCACCGAGACCATCATCCGGCAAGTGGGTGACATTGGCCGCATGGTGGATGAGTTCTCGTCGTTTGCCCGGATGCCGAAGCCGATCAAGGAGCCGAGCGATCTCCGCAAGATCCTGCATGATGCGGTGTTCCTGCGCGAGATGGGCAACAGCCACGTGAGCTTCCAGCAGGAACTGGGCGACCAGCCGCTGGAAGGGCTGTTCGACAGCCGCATGCTCGGTCAGGCATTCGGCAATCTGATCAAGAATTCCGTGGAGGCGATTGAAGCCGTGCCGAGCGGAGAGCGCGACGAGCGCAAGATCCTCGTTCGTGCCTCGCTCGATCCGGCGCGGGATCGCTTCACCGTCGATGTGATCGACAACGGTCGCGGCCTGCCGGTCGAAAACCGCCACAGCATTCTGGAACCCTATACGACGATGCGCGAGAAGGGCACCGGACTTGGCCTGGCGATCGTAAAGAAGATTATTGAGGAACATGGTGGGCAGCTCGAATTGCATGATGCGCCCGCTGATTTCGACCAGGGAAGAGGGGCCATGATCCGCGTGCATCTGCCACGTCTGGAAACTGCGCCTTCTGCTCCGGCCGCAAGTGACAAGGAAAGTGTTTATGGCCTCTGATATTCTGGTCGTCGACGACGAGCACGACATCCGCGAGATCGTCTCCGGTATCCTGTCTGACGAAGGACATGAGACCCGTACGGCACATGACAGCGACAGTGCGCTGGCTGCGATCTCCGATCGTGCGCCGCGGCTGATCTTCCTCGACATCTGGATGCAGGGCAGCAAGCTCGACGGTCTGTCGCTTCTGGACGAGATCAAGACGCGCCACCCGGACATCCCTGTCGTCATGATCTCGGGTCACGGCAACATCGAGACGGCTGTTTCCGCCATCAAGCGGGGCGCGTTCGACTTCATCGAAAAGCCATTTAAGGCCGATCGACTGATCCTGATCGCGGAGCGCGCGCTAGAGAATTCGAAGCTGAAGCGCGAAGTATCCGAACTCAAGCGCAAGGCTGGCGATCCGGTCGAACTTATCGGTACCTCCGTTGCCGTCTCGCAGCTCCGCCAGACGATCGAGAAGGTATCGCCGACCAACAGCCGCATCATGATCTTTGGTTCGTCAGGTTCCGGCAAGGAGCTTGTGGCCCGTATGATCCACAAGAAGTCGACGCGCGCGAATGGTCCCTTCGTGGCACTGAATGCCGCCAATATCACGCCTGATCGCATGGAGATTGCGCTGTTCGGTACGGAAGGGTCGCCTGGCCAGGCGCGCAAGATCGGCGCACTGGAAGAGGCACACCGTGGCATTCTCTACCTCGACGAAGTCGGCGAAATGCCGCGCGAGACGCAGAACAAGATCCTCCGCGTTCTTGTCGATCAGCAGTTCGAGCGCGTGGGGGGCTCCAAGCGGGTGAAGGTCGATGTGCGCATCATCTCGTCGACGGCCTACAATCTCGAAACCCGCATCGCCGAGGGTTGGTTCCGCGAAGATCTCTATCATCGCCTTGCCGTGGTGCCCGTGCGCGTACCGGCACTCGCCGAACGGCGCGAAGACATTCCGTTCCTGGTCGATCAGCTGATGCGGCAGATTTCCGAACAGGCCGGCATCCGTCCCCGCCGCATTGGCGACGACGCGATGGCCGTGCTACAGGCCCATGATTGGCCGGGCAATATCCGCCAACTGCGCAACAACATCGAGCGGCTGATGATCCTTGCCCGTTCCGACGGTCCGGATGCGCCGATCACTGCCGAGATGCTGCCGACTGACCTTGGCGACATGTTGCCAAAGGTTTCGGCCAAGAACGACTATCACATCATGACGCTGCCGCTTCGCGAGGCACGAGAGATGTTCGAGAAGGACTACCTGATCGCGCAGATCAATCGCTTTGGCGGCAATATCTCGCGCACCGCGGAGTTTGTCGGCATGGAGCGCTCGGCGCTTCACCGCAAGTTGAAGTCGCTCGGCGTCTGAGACACGGGCGGCGCTGCGGCGCCGTCCTAATTCTCTCTGCTATAACTCCCGCACAGGTTCACCATGCCCAGAATAGCCTATGTGAACGGCCGCTATGTCACGCACTCGAATGCAATGGTCCATATCGAGGATAGAGGCTATCAGTTCGCGGATGGCGTCTATGAAGTCTGTGAAATCAGGCATGGCTATATCGTTGATCTTACACGCCATCTGAACAGGCTGGACCGATCGCTTGGTGAGTTGCGTATTGCCTGGCCAATGAGCCGCAACGCGCTGACCCGTGTCATTCGCGAAACGCTGCGGCGCAATCGCGTCCGCAACGGTCTCTTTTACCTGCAAATCACCCGTGGGGTTGCACGGCGCGATCATGTGTTTCCCGCAGAAGGAACGCTGCCCTCGCTGGTCATCACCGCCAAGAGCACCGATCCTTCGATCATCGCGAGGAAGAACGCGACAGGCATCAAGGCGATCACCGTGCCCGACAATCGCTGGGACCGTGTCGATATCAAGTCCGTCGGTCTCTTGCCGAACGCCATGGCGCGCCAGCACGCGAAGGAAGCCGGTGCGCAGGAGGCGATCTTTGTGGACGCCGATGGCATGGTGAAAGAGGGAGCTGCGACCAATGTCTGGATCGTCGATCGCGACGGCACTCTCATTACGCGTCCGGCTGAACACGGCATTCTGCGCGGCATTACCCGCACGACGCTGATCGATGTCGGCGCCAAGCTGGGCCTGAAGATCGAGGAGCGGAAATTCTCGGTCGCGGAGATGCTTGCGGCGCGTGAGGTGTTCATCACGGCGGCCACGAGCATCTGCTTTCCGGTTGTGTCGATCGATGGCCAGCCGATCGCAAATGGCCATCCAGGCAGCGTCTCCCAGAAAATTAGGGAGGCCTTTTTCGACGTTGCGGAAAAGATTGCGATTTGATACCAAGACTTTCTGGGCAGATGGGATGAGGGTTGTCGGCTGCCTGCAGGCGAGGTTGATTAGTATTTCACCGGCGGAATGAAGCCGGCAATAAAGAAAGAAGCGGCGCGATGGCGGAACGTTCTCAGAATCTGCAGGACTTATTTCTCAATACTGTACGCAAACAAAAGATTTCACTGACAATCTTCTTGATCAATGGCGTGAAGCTGACCGGAGTTGTCACCTCGTTCGACAATTTTTGCGTTCTGCTTCGCCGTGACGGCCATTCGCAACTCGTGTATAAACACGCAATCTCGACCATCATGCCCGGCCAGCCGATGCAGATGTTCGAAAGCGAAGAAGCTTCTTCCTAACGGGACCTGCAATTATCTCGACACGCGATACCAAAAACGATTCGATCATCCCGGAAGCAGCCAAGCACCGGGATGATATGCGCGCGACCGTCGTCGTGCCCGTGCTCAAGCAGGGGCGCGCCGGACGCAGTGCGGGCGATGCTGCGCCTGTGGTCACCCGCACGCCCGAGAGCCGCCTGGAAGAGGCGACCGGTCTTGCGCAGGCGATCGACCTCGATGTGGTGAATGGCACGATCGTCACCGTCAGCGATCCGCGACCCGCAACATTGATGGGCACGGGCAAGATCGAAGAGATCAAGGCGACGTTGGATGCGAATGATTCCGGTCTCGTGATCGTCGACCATCCGCTGACACCGGTACAGCAGCGCAATCTCGAGAAGGAATGGAACGCCAAGGTCATCGACCGCACCGGCCTCATCCTCGAGATCTTCGGCCGTCGCGCTTCCACCAAGGAAGGCACGCTGCAGGTCGATCTAGCTCATCTGAACTATCAGAAGGGCCGTCTGGTTCGCAGCTGGACCCACCTTGAGCGTCAGCGCGGCGGTGGCGGCTTCATGGGTGGTCCTGGTGAAACCCAGATCGAAGCCGACCGTCGCTTGCTGCAGGACCGCATCGTCAAGCTCGAGCGTGAGCTGGAACAGGTGGTCCGCACCCGCCAGCTGCATCGCGCCAAGCGCAAGAAGGTGCCGCATCCGATCGTGGCGCTCGTCGGCTATACCAACGCCGGCAAGTCGACACTGTTCAACCGGATCACCGGGGCAGGCGTGCTGGCCGAAGATATGCTGTTCGCAACGCTCGATCCCACGCTGCGCCGAATGAAGTTGCCACATGGCCGCACGGTGATCCTCTCCGACACCGTCGGTTTCATCTCGGACCTTCCAACCCACCTCGTCGCCGCTTTCCGCGCTACGCTGGAAGAAGTGCTGGAAGCCGACTTGATCCTTCATGTCCGCGATATGTCCGACGTCGACAATCAGGCGCAGAGTGCCGACGTGCTCCGCATCCTGAAGGACCTCGGCATCGACGAGGAAGAGGGCGACAAGCGCATCATCGAAGTCTGGAACAAGATCGATCGCCTTGAGCCGGAAGCGCACGATGCCATCGTCCAGAAGGCGAGTGGTGCCGAGAACGTCGTCGCCCTATCCGCAATCAGCGGCGAGGGTATCGATACGCTGATGGGAGAGATCAGCCGCAGACTGTCAGGCGTGCTGACCGAAGCGACTGTGCGCTTGCCTGTCGACAAGTTGGCGCTGCTGCCTTGGCTCTACGATCATGCGATCGTCGATAACCGCGAGGACAACGAGGACGGGTCGATCACGCTCGATGTACGTCTCTCGGAAACCGAAGCGGTCGAACTGGAGCGCCGCCTGGGCAACGGGCCGAAAGTCGCGAAAGAGGATTGGGAACGCTAGAGCTCCCTGCAGCGGGCTTTGCATTATGCCCGGACTGGGCCTCACGCAGGTAAGGATGTCGGCTCAGCCCAGTTGCCGCTCGATAGCCTTCGCCGCCTGCCAGATTTCTTCCATCCGCTCCAGACTCGCCGCGTCCAAAGTTTCGCCTTCCGCGTCAAGAACGGCTTCGATATGAATGAAACGTCTACGAAATTTTGTATTCGTTCCGCGCAAGGAATCTTCCGGGTCAGCCTTTACATGCCTGCCGATATTGACCACGGCGAAGATGAGGTCGCCGAGCTCATCACTGACCTTTGCTTGATCGCCTTCCGCTAAGGCGACACGCAACTCGCCGATTTCCTCCTCGATTTTGTCGAGGATCGGTTCGGGCGTTGACCAATCGAAGCCCACCTTTGCAGCGCGTTCCTGCAGCTTCAGCGCCTCTGTCAGGGCAGGGAAGCTCCGCTGGACCGATCCGAGGAACCCCGCCTTGAAATCCTCGCTGACGCCGCGCTTGGCTCGCCGTTCGGCGCGCTCGCGCTTTTCTGCCTGCTTGATGTCGTCCCACTGCTTCTTCACCGCATCGGGCGTGTCGGCATCAGAACGGGCGAAGACATGCGGATGGCGGCGGATCATCTTGCGGGTGATTGCCTCAACGACGTCGCCAAAGGAGAATTCTCCCGCTTCCTCGGCCATGCGCGCATGAAACACGACCTGCAGCAGCAGGTCGCCCAACTCCTCGCAGAGGTCGTCCATGTCATTGCGCTCGATTGCGTCGGAGACTTCATAGGCCTCCTCGATCGTGTAGGGCTTTATCGTCTCGAACGTTTGGACGATGTCCCAGGGGCAGCCGGTTGCTGGATTGCGCAGCGCGGCCATGATCTCGATCAGGCGCGAAATGTCTTTTGAGGCTTCCATGGTCACTCAGTTCAGTGGAATGTCGTTGTCGCTCTTCGACGCCTGGTAGCTTTCCGAGAGCGCATCGTACCGCGCCTTGATGCGCGCAGTCTGTGTTTTCAGTTCGGCCTTCAAATGCTCTTCTTCGGTCTCGACGAGATCGGCAATGGCAAAGCTGTTCCAGAATGCATTGCTGCGCCTGTAGCCACCCGGTTCCAGACCGAAAACCTCCTTCAGGATCTTCAGGTCGTGAGGAATGGCGAAGGCGTCGCGCGAATCCTCGTGGCTGAAGAAATAGTAGAAATTGTCGAACCCGGCCCAGGTGATCGCCGACATGCACATGGTGCAGGGTTCGTGCGTCGACAGAAAGATGAGATCCTTGGTGGCTGGCTTCTCGCCCAGTTCGTACAAGCGCTTCAGCGTGTGCACCTCGCCATGCCACAGCGGATTTTCAAGCTCGTTGTTGGTCTCGGCGATGACGAGCGAGAGGTCGGACTTGCGCAGGATCGCAGCGCCGAACACCTTGTTGCCGGCAGCGACGCCGCGTTCGGTCATCGGCAGGATGTCCTGTTCCATGACGTTGAGCAGGCGGGCGGCGATGGTCTGGTCGGACATGGCTTTCTCCTTGGTGGCCGCACTCTACCGGTAGCGGTAGGCGAGGCAAATGCCGATTTCGACGGGGAGCGGGATTTGTCACAGCCTTTCTGCTGCGCTGCGGCAGACGCAGGTGTGTCCGCTGCGCCGCACCGGTGACTTTTACTCAAATCATTGAGAGAGCGAGTAAAAGAATACGTGCGCGCGCGGGCATTGGAATTTCTGTTTCTTCATTTGCCTGGGCAGAGAGTGCATATTCCGGCAACTTCGAAATGGATTGATGATGTCTCCCAAGACTGAACAACTGTCGGTATTCCCTGCCTTCTTTCGCGTCGAGGGCAGGATCGCGGCCGTCTTCGGCAATGGCGACGAGGCTTTCGCCAAGGTTCGCTTGCTGCTGAACACGCAGGCACGGGTTGTTGCCTATACCGATCATCCTGAGGCCGATTACCACGCCTATCTGATCGCCAATCGGATTGAGACGGTGCGCGCAGTTTTTGTGGACGAGCAAGTCCGTGGGGCAACACTCGTCTTTGCTGCGACCGGAGACGCGGCGCAGGATCGCGCCATCGTTGAGGCCGCGCGCGCCGAAAAGGTGCCCGCCAACGCCGTCGATCAGTCTGACTACTGCGATTTCTTCACGCCTGCTCTCGTCAATCGCGCGCCGGTCGCTGTCGCTATCGGCACCGAAGGCGCGGGACCGGTGCTCGCACAGATGATCCGTGCACAGGTCGATCAACTTCTTGCACCATCACTTGGGCGGCTGGCCGATCTTGCCATCGGCTATCGAAAGACCGTCGAGCATCTCGTCCCGAAGGGCGCTGCGCGCCGCCTGTTCTGGCGCCGCTTCTTCTCCGGCGCGGTCGCCGATGCTGTCGCCCGCGAGAACCTGCCGCAGGCTCGCCGTGCAGCCAACGGCCTGTTTCGGTCCGCTGAGAAGGTCGAGGGGCACATCTGGCTCGTCGGCGCCGGGCCGGGTGCTGCGGACCTGCTGACGCTGCGCGCCCAGCGCGTGATGATGGAGGCCGATGTCATCGTCTATGATGCCCTCGTGCCGCAGGAAATCGTCGACATGGGCCGCCGCGACGCCGAGCGCCTGTCGGTCGGCAAGCGCAAGGGATGCCATTCGAAGTCGCAGGAAGAGATCAACGATCTGCTCGTATATCTCGGTCGCGAAGGCAAGCGCGTGGTTCGCCTGAAGTCCGGCGATCCGCTGGTCTACGGCCGGGCAGGTGAGGAAATGGCGGCGCTGCGGGCTACGGGCATTTCGTATGAAGTGGTCCCCGGCATCACCTCGGCCTTCGCCGCCGCCGCCGATTTCGAGTTGCCGCTGACGTTGCGTGGCGTGGCATCCTCGCTGGTCTTCACGACCGGCCACGATCTGACGGGTGATGTCCTGCCGGATTGGGCAAGCCTCGCCGTCTCAGGCGCAACGATCGCCGTCTATATGGGGCGCACCGTCGCCGCTTCCGTCGCCGAGCGCCTGATGCAGGCTGGCCTTCCGGCAGAAACCACTGTCGCCGTCATCGAGAATGCCAGCCGTCCCAATCGCCGGCTGTTGCATGGGATTCTGCGGGATCTTCCTGATCTGCAGCACCGTGACGAGTTGACCGGCCCGGTTATGGTCATTATCGGCGATGCTGTAGCAGGCGCCAATTTGGAACTGTCGGAACCGCTCGTGCGCGAACTCGCCCGGTCCGAGGAATTTGCAAGGAGCTGAACATGGTGGACAAGGTCCTGACTGCCAACCGACTGACGGATGGCATCGCCGTCTGGCTGAACGCCAACGGCCAATGGGTGACCTCGCTGCAGGAAGCCCTTGTTGCTCGCCATACAGAAGCCGTCGATGCGCTGGAAGCAATTGGCAAGAAGTCCTATGCCGACAATCAGGTCGTGGACGTAGCCGTCGTCGAGGTTCAGGAGAGCAACGGCGTGCTGTGGCCGCTGCGCTTGCGCGAACGCATTCGTGCCCAGGGCCCAACCATGGAATACGCGCCGGGCTACAAGCCCGCCGACCCCGCATTCATCGCAGTCTGAGGAAGCAGATGTATCGTTACGACGAATTTGACCACGCTTTTGTCGCCGAGCGCGTCGAGCAGTTCCGCGACCAGGTGCAGCGCCGCCTTTCCGGTGAGCTTGCCGAAGACGCGTTCAAGCCGCTGCGCCTGATGAACGGCGTCTATCTGCAGCTTCACGCCTACATGCTGCGTATCGCGATTCCTTACGGGACGCTGAGCTCGCGCCAGGTGCGGATGCTCGCTCATATCGCGCGCAAGTACGACCGCGGCTACGGCCACTTCACGACCCGCCAGAACCTGCAGTTCAACTGGCCGAAGCTCTCCGAAATCCCGGATGCGCTGTCCGAGCTGGCATCCGTTGAGATGCACGCTCTGCAGACGTCGGGAAATTGCATTCGCAATGTTACTGCCGACCATTTTGCAGGTGCAGCCGCCGACGAAATCGCGGATCCGCGCCCCTACGCCGAGATCCTGCGCCAGTGGTCCTCGGTGCATCCGGAATTCTCGTTCCTGCCGCGCAAGTTCAAGATTGCCGTCACCGGTGCAGAACGTGACCGCGCCGCGATCCAGGTCCACGACATCGGCCTGCATCTGAAGAAGAACGAGAAGGGTGAAATCGGCTTTGCCGTATATGTCGGTGGGGGCCAGGGCCGCACGCCGATGATCGCCAAGCTGATCCGCGACTTCCTTCCGGAAGAGGACCTGCTGTCCTATACGACAGCCATCGTGCGCGTTTACAACCTGCATGGCCGTCGCGACAACAAATACAAGGCTCGCATCAAGATCCTCGTGCACGAAACAGGCGCGGAAGAGTTGGCGCGTCAGGTCGAGGGAGAGTTCGCGGAACTCAAGGAATCCGAGCTGAAGTTGCCGGAAGCTGATGTCGAAGCCATCGCCGCCTATTTTGCGCCGCCGGCCCTGCCGGATCGCGCCGAAGGCTGGGAAAATCTCGCTCGCTGGAAGAAGGCCGATCCGGCTTTCTCTCGCTGGGTGCAGCAGAACGTGCAGCCGCACAAGCATCCCGACTACGGCATGGTGACGATCTCCCTGAAGCCGATCGGCGGCATTCCGGGCGATGCTTCGGATAGCCAGATGGATGCCATTGCCGATATCGCTGAGGAATATGCCTTCGACGAAATCCGCGTCAGCCACGAGCAGAACCTGATCCTGCCGCATGTGGCGCTCGCCGATCTCGAAGCGGTCTATCGCGGTCTCGTCGCCATCGGCCTCGCCGAGGCCAATGCCGGTCTGATCACCGATATCATTGCCTGTCCGGGGCTGGACTACTGCGCGCTCGCCAATGCGCGCTCCATTCCTGTTGCGCAGGAAATCTCCCGGCGCTTTGGCGATCCGGATCGGCAGGCTGAGATCGGCGAGCTGAAGATCAAGATCTCCGGCTGCATCAATGCCTGCGGCCATCACCATGTCGGCCATATCGGCCTGCTGGGCGTGGAGAAGAAGGGCGCTGAGCTCTACCAGATCACGCTTGGCGGTTCGGGCGACGAGCATACGTCGATCGGCGAGATCATCGGCCGCGGCTTCGAGCCCGACAAGGTGACCGACGCGATCGAAACGATCGTCAACACCTATCTGACAATCCGCAAGGAGCCGTCTGAGATCTTCCTCGAAACCTATCGCCGCGTTGGTCCTCAGCCGTTCAAGGACGCGCTGTATGGTTCGGCGGCAGAAGCGGCGTAAGGAGGGGACGATGACCAAGATCTGGAGAGAAACCGGCTTCGTAGAGAACGATCCCTGGGTGATCGAGACTGAAGAGGTGAAGGCAGGCGAGGGGCAGAAGCCCCTTCTCGGCCTGGACGAGCTGATCGCCAGGGCCGACGAGAGCAACGAGGTCGGCTTCGGCGTGCTGATCAAGCCGGCGGACGATATTCGCAAGCTCGAGCCCTACCTCTATCGGCTTGAGATCGTCGCTGTCGCCTTCCCGGCGTTCAACGATGGCCGGGCCTTCAGCCATGCATCCCTCCTGCGCGACCGCCTTGGATACACCAACGAACTGCGCGCCGTCGGCGACGTGCTGATCGACCAGATTCCGCTGATGCAGCGGGTCGGCATCGACAGCTTCGCTGTCACCAACGAGACTGCGATAAAGCGCCTCACGGAACATCGCCTGCCGGGAATTCCGCATCATTATCAACCGGCTGTGCGTGACGCGGACGCTGGCAAGGGCTATAGTTGGCGCCGTCAGGCGAAGCCGGCTGCATAAGCACCGGATCGCCGTCAAAGAATTGACGGAACGGTGCAATGAAGACTTTTGAAATCGCGGTGATCGGTGGCGGGCTTGCTGGCATGATCGCCGCCATCGCCTTGGCTCGCGGCGGACGCAACGTGGCTCTCGTTGCCCCGCCATCGCCGAGCCAGGACCGGCGCACGACCGCGCTCATGGATCAATCGATCCGTTTCCTCGACAGGTTGACGTTGTGGGAAAAGTTGCGGCCAGCGGCCGCGCCGCTTTCCACCATGCGCATCATCGACGGCACGAATCGCCTGCTGCGGGCGCCGATCACCACATTCCGTTCGGTCGAACTCGATCTTGAGGCCTTCGGCTACAATTTCCCGAACAAAGCCTTGATGGGGGTGCTGGAGGCCGCGATCGCCGGTGAGGGGAACATCACGCGCTTTACGTCGTTTGCCGACGTGATCGATATCGGCACCGAATCGGTGACGGTCACGCTTGCCGATGGCGAAATCCTGTCGGCGACGTTCGCGGTTGGCGCTGATGGGCGCAAGTCGAAGCTGCGCGAAACCGCCGGCATCGACGTTCGCACCTGGTCTTATCGGCAGTCGGCCATGGTGCTGAACTTCGAACACTCGCTGCCGCATGAGAATATCTCGACGGAGTTCCATACGGAAAGCGGACCCTTCACTCAGGTGCCGCTGCCCGCCAATCGCTCCAGCCTCGTTTGGGTCCAGAACCCATCGGATGCCGTCGCCCGCAATGAACTCTCGCTCGTTGAACTGAGCAATGTCGTCGAGGAGCGCATGCAGTCACTGCTCGGTAAGGTGACCGTCGAGGAAGGTGTGCAGCTCTGGCCTCTATCAGGCATGATGGCCCATCGCTCCGGCAAGGGGCGGATTGCCCTCATTGGCGAGGCATCGCATGTCTTCCCGCCGATCGGCGCGCAGGGGCTGAACCTCAGCCTGCGCGATGTCATGGCGCTTCAGGACATTCTTTGCACGCGACCCGAACTGCCGATCGCGGCTGATGCCGGCGACCGTTTCGATCGGAAGCGTCGCGCCGATATCATGAGCCGCACCGCGAGCGTCGATCTTCTTAATCGCTCGCTATTGTCCGATTTCCTGCCTGTTCAGATGATGCGCGCTGCCGGCCTGCACATTCTGTCGGCACTCCCCCCACTGCGCAGCATTGTCATGCGTGAGGGCATCGAGCCTGGTCGTTCGTTCCGCGATATTCCCGGCGCGATCAAGGAAAAGCTAAGCCGGAAGAAAGCCTGATTTGATCGCAATCAGGAAGAGCGAGACGGTCACGACGGAAAGCGCCGTCGTGATCAGGATCGTTGCCGAAGCGCGTTCCTTCCAGACGCCATATTGCTGCCCGATGACGAAGACGTTGGTTGCCGTCGGCAGGGCGGCAAGCAGTACCGCGGCATATATCCAGACCGGCTCGAAGCCACCGATGGCGGTCAGCGCGAGATAGACGACAATCGGGTGCACGATGAGCTTCGCCAGAACGATATAGCCGATTTCGGCCGGTATGCGCCTCACCGGCCGAAGCGCCAGCGTGACGCCCATGGCAAACAAAGCGCAGGGGGCGGCAGCCTGCGCGAGATAGTCGACGAAATGCTGGAATGCGGCCGGCTGATCGATGTGAAAGCCGGCAGCAACGAAGCCGAACGCCGTCGACAGGATAAAGGGGTGGAAGGCCACTTTCCGAGTAATGTCGATCGCCAGCCGTCCCGCGGAACGCCGGTCATCGCCTGCCGCTGCCATCAGCGCCGGCGCGACGATAAAGTGCAGCGCGTTCTCGAGGCAGACGATCAGCGCGACCGGTATGGCCGCTGCTTGGCCGAGCGCCAGCAGAGCGAGGCCAGGCCCCATATAGCCGATGTTGCCGTAGGCGCCGGCAAACGACTGGATCGTGCAGTCGGCGAGCGAATTACCCCGGATCCAGCGACCGATCGCGAACAGTGCAATGAAGATCGAATAGGTTGCCGCGAGATCGGTGGCGATGAAGTCGATCCTTGTCAGATCTTCGAAGGGCGTGCGTGAGACGAGCTTGAAGAACAACGCCGGCAGCGCTGCATAGATGATGAAGGTGTTCATCCAGCCGAGCGCGTCGGCCGGCTGCTTCGTCACCTTGCCTGCGATATAGCCAATGAGGATCAGGCCGAAGAACGGCAGGAGCAGACTGACAATATCGAACAACGGCTATTCCAAATGCAACTTTCTTCGGGGTGATTTCGGCTTAGCCGATTTTCATCAGGATTGGAAAGGTCTGCTGGAACCAGATTGCGACGTCACTGACGAAACCGAACATGAAGGCGAGGCCGGTCAGGACGAGGAATACGCCCATGACTTTCTCGACCGTTCCGAGATGCCGGCGAAAGCGCGTCAGGAAGTTCATGAAGGCGCCGGAAAAGCCAGCGGCGATCCAGAACGGGATGGCAAGGCCGAGGGAATAGACGGCCAGCAGCCCAGCACCTGAGCCAACCGTCTCCCGCGAGGCCGCAACGCCAAGGATCGCACCGAGTACCGGACCGATGCAGGGTGTCCAGCCAAAAGCGAAAGCCAGGCCCATGATATAGGCACCGGTCAGCGTCGCGGGCTTGCCGCTGCCCTGGAAGCGCGCCTCGCGGGCCAGAATTCCAATCCGGAAGACTCCGAGGAAATTCAAACCCATGACGATGATGATCAGGCCGCCGATCTTTGCCAGGAGATCGAGATGCTGGCGAAGCGCCATGCCGATGCTGGATGCACCAGCGCCGAGCGCCACAAAAACGGTCGCGAAGCCGAGTGTGAAGAAAAGCGCCGAAAACAGCACGCCCCGCCGCGCGTCCGGCGCAACGGCAACGGCGCTGCCACCGCGAAACTGCTCGACGGAAATGCCGGCCATATAGCAGAGATAGGGGGGAACGAGAGGCAGGACGCAGGGCGACAGGAACGACAGCGCGCCGGCAAAAAGGGCGCTCAACAAGGAAATATCGGCAATCGACACTTAGGCACTCCGGCGGCAGGCAATGATGCGCGAAGTCCTATCGCAACCTAACCATCCGGGCCAATCACCTTTTTGCGCTTTCGTTGAAAAAGGAAGGCAGGACGCAGGATGCGGAACCGGTGATCGTGCGCCGCCGGGCGCACCATCATTGCCTTCCGCACTGCATGTTAGCGATCGCGGCAGACCGTCCTGTATTTGGTGATGTAGTGGTGATGGCTCTTTTTCTGGTAGGGCTGGTCCCAGCACACCTGTCGCGCATAACGCGGGCGATAATAATCATCGCCATCATCGTCGTACGCATAGCGCGGGCCGTGCCTATAGTAGCGCGGCGGAGGCGGATCGTCATAATGGCGTGGGCCGGAGCCGAACTCGAAGTATACGCCGTCCGCGAAAGCCGGTGAGGCTACGAGCAGCGTCGCTAGTCCGGCGGCTGCAACAACTAGCTTTCTCATGATCGGTCTCCATCTGTATCTGTCAACGCAACGCCTTCGGAGCGCTGATGGTTGGGCAGATTAGATGTGGCGAATGAATGCGCACTGAAACCGGCGTTCATGTCCCAGTCATGCGGATGATCGCGCCGAATCATGATTCGGTTGAGTTTGGTCGGCGGCAGACGCAGCGAAAGCACCTGGAGTCAGCGGCGCGCCATTTCTGTCGTTGCCGTCACCGCTCAGTGATCCGTATCCGAGATATGGGGAATGTGCAGTACCTGCCCATCGAGCAGGAGCAGAAAATGATCTTCATCGAGTCGATTCACGATCTCGCCTTCCTCGGTCATATAGTCGGTCTTGGGCGAAGGCGCGTTTTGGCCAGAAATCCTGATCTGCTGAATGACGACATAGGTTTTTCCTCTGTCGTCCTGACACCGAAACCGCCTTTCCTCTTTATAGTTCGACATGGCTAGGCCTCCATCGCATCCAGACGAATCTTTGCTTCGATCGATGCGATTTCAAGGCCCGCCGGCTATTTCCGTCGATTAACGCGAAGAGATTGAAACGCTCCTTTCGAACGCGCTCAGGCTGTCCACCAAAAAACGCGTCTCGGCGGGTTTCAGACCGGGAAGCATGCAGGGCCCGGTTGTTGGCGGCGAAGCCATCAACGAGATTAGCGGGACGCAGCATTCGCTACACGATTGCCGGCGTTCTGGGTCGCATTGACGGTATTGGCCGTATCGCGCCCAATGCCCTTGATCGTGTTTGCGCAAGAACTCAGTGCCATGAGCATGCATAGGGCGGCGGCAACTTTGGCGGTGATCGTCATTGGGTTGTTTCCTGGTTGCTGACGATAGTTAATGCTCGAGACCGCAAGTTGTTCAAAACGAACGACAATCGAAGGAGAAAAAGCGGGGGAAGGGACCAAGAAAAGCCCGGCGGGATAGAAACCACCGGGCCTTTTTGACGAACCTACATAGGCGATGCTGGTCCGGCAGCGCGGATTTCAAACGCTGCAATCACACAACGAGCGGCGCGGCCAAAGGTTCCAAGAAAAACGCGTATGCCGAGACAGAAAGCTTGCGGCACGCCTTGGAACTTTTGAACGGCCGGGCCGTAGCAGGCGCACGCGATTACACGGTCTGGCCGCGCTCTCTGCCGCCTCGTAGGTTTGCTGTTCAACAGCTTAGGAGAGTTGCAGAAGCCGCTGCGTGACGGCGCGCCCGAGGGCATCGAATTTCACGGTTCTCCTAGATAACGGAACGTCATTTCTTTTGTTCATAAAATTTATAGACAATATTCGGTCTAACAACAAAGGAGAGAGATCTATGTCGCTGCGATTGGTGGGTATTGCCGGTAGCTTTAACCGTCCGTCCAAGACCTATGCCCTGGTCGAGCATATTGCGGGGCTTGCTGCTGAAAACTACGGCTTTTCAAGCAAGATCTACGATCTGAAGGACGTCGGTCCGTCGCTGGGCACTGCGCTCTGGCGTCGCGACCTGGATGAACAGGCCAGCCAGGTTCTTGATGATATCGTCAAGGCGGATGTCCTGGTCATCGGCTCGCCGACCTACAAGGGCTCGTATCCCGGCCTGTTCAAGCACTTGATCGATCTAATCGAGCCGAGCGAACTGCGCTCGAAGCCCATCATCATTTCTGCCACCGGAGGCGGAGACCGCCATGCCCTGATTGTCGAGCATCAGCTGCGGCCGCTGTTCGGATTCTTCATGGCCCACACGTTGCCGACGGCCGTCTATGCCGCTGACCGCGATTTCGTCGACTACAAAATCGCTTCGGAGGCGCTGTCTGGCCGTATCGGTTCTGTCGTCGACGAACTGGCAGCCTTCTCTTTCGTCCCGTCGGCAAGGGCCTCGCTTCAGGCGGCCGAATGAGATTTGGAGGAATGGTGGCATGGACAGTGCGGAGAAACGGGCGATGGGGAGCGAGCTTTGGAGCGTCTTCGACTTTGCGCGTCGCTATCGGCTGACGATGCGCGAGCAAAATCGACTGCTGATGCTGTTCGGCCCCGTCGCCAGCGCCGCGGACCTGCTTTCGAATGCGAGGCGCAACCAGCTGATCTGAGGTGCGGCAAGGAGAAAACGATGATGCAGTCTCTTCTTCTTTGGTTCCGGTCGATGGTCCTCATCGGTCCTTCCCAACCGGCAGCCGCGCCACGGTGCGAGCCGCATGGCGACGGCGAACTGACGGCACGCGACTATGAAATCTACTATTGGAGCTCGTCTCCGGCGCCTTGGTACTGAGGGATCGTCATGGCCGTTTTCGATGCTCGCCATATTGCTCCGCGTAGCCGGCGTGCCGATGCCGCGGCGGATGTGGCCGCTTCCGCGGCGACGGTGTTCGCCTTCGGGTTCCTCTTCGCAATCACCCTCGGCGTTCTCTAGGAACAGATACTCCTTCACACGATGCGGATAAGGATTGATGATGGCGCCAGTACTAATTCTTCCCGGGCTCTTCGGATCAGAAGATGCGCACTGGCAAACCGCATGGCTGCGGGATCATCCCGAAAGTCGCCTCGTCCAGCAGGACAATTGGGATCATCCGCACCTCAGCGTCTGGCGGGTGAGGCTCGAGGCCGTGCTCGAAGATGCCGGTGAAGCCTATATCGTTGCTCACAGTCTTGGATGTCTGCTTGCGGCAAGCCTTGCCGGGCGGCCTTCTGCGGCGCGGGTGAGGGGAGCGCTGCTGGTGGCGCCGTGCGACCTGCTGGTGACCGAGAAGCTGCATCCCGGGCAGATTGCGTTTGGTACGATGCCGACGGCCGAGCTGCCGTTTCCGAGTATCGTCGTCGGCAGTCTGAACGATCACTATATGTCGCTCGATCGCCTGACACTGTTTGCCCGTCTCTGGGGCAGCGAGCTTCGCAATGCCGGTCTGGCCGGGCACGTCAATGTCGCCAGCGGCTATGGCCGGTGGCCGGGGGGCTACCGTGCCTTTGAAACCCTGAAAGCCAGAACGCGGCATCTTGATAAGATACCGCCGAAAAAGCCGTCTCTTGGTAAAGAGGCCTCGTCCGCGTGGTAGTCGATGTCATCGACGATGCCAACTGGTCGGCACGCGATCTTTGCGGCCATTAATCACCGGCATCGTGGCACAAGTGCTTGAACAGCGCCAGAAAACGACTACAGAATCGCCGGTCATTGAACACCAGCGCCATTTCCAACAAGGTCACTACTCATGAGCCTCCGCATCAACGATATTGCCCCTGATTTCACCGCCGACACCACGCAGGGTCCCATTCAGTTCCACGACTGGATTGGTGACGGCTGGGCGGTGCTCTTCTCGCATCCGAAGAACTTCACGCCGGTTTGCACGACCGAGCTTGGGGCGATGGCAGGGCTGGAGCCCGAATTCCGCAGCCGCGGCGCCAAGATCATCGGCATCTCTGTCGATCCGGTGGAAAGCCACAGCAAGTGGAAGAGCGATATCAAGACGGCGACCGGCTTCGATGTCGACTATCCATTGATCGGCGACAAGGACCTGAAGGTTGCCAAGCTCTACGACATGCTGCCGGCTGGAGCCGGAGAAACGTCGGAAGGCCGCACGCCAGCTGACAACGCAACCGTTCGTTCCGTCTTCATCATCGGCCCGGACAAGAAAATCAAGCTGATCCTCACCTACCCGATGACGACGGGGAGAAACTTCAACGAGATCCTCCGCGCGATCGACTCCATTCAGTTGACGGCAAAGCATCAGGTCGCGACGCCGGCGAACTGGCAGCAGGGCGATGACGTCATCATCACGGCTGCCGTCTCCAACGAGGACGCGGTAACGCGCTTCGGATCGTTTGACACGGTGCTGCCGTACCTGCGCAAGACCAAGCAGCCGCAGGCGTAGTCGGCGGGCACGGGCAGGCATAAGGCGGGACGACTTGATGGCACACGAGCGACAATTGCATCTCGGCGCCTTCATGCGCCCCGTCAGTCTGCATACCGGAGCCTGGCGCTATCCCGGCGCCTACCCGGACGCGAACTTCAACTTCAAGCACTTAAAGGAGTTTGCGCAAAGGCTGGAGGCGGCGAAGTTCGATGCCTTCTTCATGGCTGATCATCTGGCCGTGCTCAACATGCCTGTGGAGGCACTGAAGAGGAGCCAGACGGTAACCTCCTTCGAGCCGTTCACACTGCTGTCGGCGCTTGCCGCCGTCACCGATCGGATCGGGCTCGTTGCGACAGCCTCGACGACCTTCGACGAGCCCTATCACGTTGCGCGCCGCTTCGCCTCGCTTGACCATATCAGCGCCGGGCGCGCGGGCTGGAACATTGTGACGACGGCTAATCCCGACGCCGCGCTGAATTTTGGCCTCGATGAACATGTCGAACACGGCGAACGGTATCGCCACGCCCGCGAGTTTTACGACGTCGTCACCGGCCTCTGGGACAGTTTCGCCGACGACGCATTTACGCGCGACGTGGAAAGTGGCCAGTTTTTCGACCCGACCAAAATGCATGTCCTCAATCACAAGGGCGAGGAGCTCAGCGTGCGCGGTCCGCTCAATATTGCCCGCCCGCCTCAGGGATGGCCGGTGATCGTGCAGGCGGGGCAGTCAGAGCCGGGCCGCCAGCTTGCCGCCGAGACAGCCGAAGTCGTCTTCTGCTCGCCGCGCGATCTCCCGGCGGCGCAATCACTCTATGCCGATATCAAGGGGCGGATGGCCGCCGTCGGCCGCGATCCTGATAGCCTCAAGATCCTGCCGGCCGCCTTCATCGTCATTGGCGACAGCATTGAGGAGGCGCGCGCGAAACGGGCGCTGCTCGACAGCCTCGTTCACTATGACAGCGCCGTCGCTTCGCTCTCGATCGCCCTTGGTCATGATGCTTCCGGCTTCGATCCGGACGGGCCGCTGCCTGAGATACCCGAGACGAACGCCAGCAAGACCGGCCGCGCGCAAGTGCTGAAGTTCACCCAGGAAGAGCAGTTGACCGTTCGGCAGCTCGCGCAGCGCTATGGGGGCTACGCGGGCCTTGCGTTCGTAGGAACGCCGGAAACGATCGCCGATGAGATGGCGCAATGGCTGACGGCACGCGGCAGCGACGGTTTCAACATCGTCTTCCCCTACCTTCCCCAAGGTCTCGACGATGTCGTTGATCGGCTTGTACCCGAGCTGCAGCGACGAGGCATTTTCAGGAGGGATTACGAGGGTGCGACGCTACGTGAACACCTTGGCCTATCTCGGCCCGCCAACAGGTTTTTTGCAAGCCGCTGAGTCGCAACAACTGGCGGAGAAGCATCCTCTTACGGCAAGGAGAGGCAAGGGGGGAGGCCGGCCGCCGCGGATCAGATCCGGAAAAGATAAGCACCGAATCGAAGGCCGCGCGTTGGCTTCCCGTGTGCTCACTCACCCAAAGGAAGGGCATTCCAAGCCCGCTTGCACGGCGAGGTTGGTCCTATTAGCTTGAAGAGATAAAGAGCGAAGCGAAGGGAGCCAAACGCCGATGTCGACAGCGGTTGCCATTCTCGGTGGAATTGGGCTCTTTCTCCTCGGCATGACCGTCATGACCGACGGCCTCAAGGCATTGGCGGGATCGGCGTTACGGACCGCCTTGGGCGCGGCAGTCGCCACGCCGCTCTCCGGCGCTTTCTGGGGCGCTGTCGTCACCTTGCTCGTCCAGTCGTCGAGCGCGGTGACGATGACGACGATCGGTCTCGTCAACGCCGGGCTCTTGACCTTCCCGCAGGGGCTTGGGCTCGTTTTCGGCGCCAATGTCGGCACAACGGGAACGGGATGGCTGGTTGCGCTGATCGGCGTGAGAGTCTCGCTCTCACCCTACGCGCTGCCGATGATATTCATCGGAGCGCTGGCCAAGCTACTGAGCGGCGGGAGGATCGCGGCGGGGGGCAGTGCGCTTGCGGGTTTCGCGCTCATTCTTTACGGGCTGACGACGCTGCAGCAGGGCATGGGGGGGCTGGCGGAGACGTTGCATCCGTCCGATCTGCCCTCGGTGCTTGGTTCTCCGGGAGTTAGCTGGGGTGCGGGTTTGGCTGGCCTCATGATGCTGATCGGCGTTGGCTTGGCGATGACGGCGGTCATGCAGTCCTCGACGGCGGCGATCGCCGTGACCATTTCCGCCTTCTACGCCGGGGCAGTGAGCCTGGAGCAAGGCGCAGCACTGATCATCGGCCAGAATATCGGGACGGCGACGAGTTCCGCCTTAGCCGCGATCGGCGCCAGCACGACGGCCAAGCGCCTCGCCCTGGCCTATGTGCTGTTCAAGATGATCGCGGCGCTTATCGCGATCATCGCCTTTCCGTTCACGACTGTACTGATGAAACGCTTTTCCGCGTCGGTCGACGGGATGACGCAGCTTGCTGCCTATCACACGGCCTATAACGTCGTAGGGGTTGCGGTGCTGCTTCCGGCGACGCAATGGTTTACCCGCGTTGTCGAGCGTATGTTGCCGTCGAGGCAGACAGCCGTTCAGCGCGCGCTTGATCCAAGCGCCCTTGCCAGTCCGGTCATCGCGATCGAGACGGTCAGGCGCGTCCTGGCGGACGTCCTCGCGATGAACACTGCCTCGGTTTCTGCTGCGCTCTCAGGCCCGACGAGGCTTGCGACCGGAGGCGTTTCGACCGGCATTGTGCTGACGGAGATACGGGATTTTCTCTCCGAATTGAAGGAGCCGCCCGAGACTGAGGATGAGCGGTTGCGCATGACGAGCATGCTGCACGCGCTCGATCACGCTTCGCGCCTTGCGGACGTCCTGGAGGAGGGGGAGCTCCCCGGCCGGCCGGTCGAAGCCGTTCTCGAACGCCGCGCGACCGAGCTATGCGCACGTGTGATGATCGCGGCCGAAGCGATTGGTCGCTCGATCACTTCTGAAACCGCCCTCAGCGCGCAGGCCGCGGCTATCGGTTGGAGCGTGTCACCCGAGGTCGCCGCGACGCTTTCGGACGCCGAACGGGCGGCAAAAGAACTCAGCGCGCTGAAGCAGGACCATCGCGCGACAACTCTTGCCTCGGTTGCACTGGGAGAGCTGGTAGCTGCAAATGCCTTCGCGCGGATCGACGCCGCTCGACGACTCGACCGAATCGCGCATCACACCTGGCGGTTGGCTGCCCATCTTCTCGGGCGCGGCGGGCATTAGCCATCAGGATACCCCTTTGCGGTCGGTCGTTCCGCAAGGCGGTGCAGCTGCTTGTGTAATCCCTTGATTGAGGTGATTAAAATCAATCGGGAACATGCTCCATGATGATTTGCGTGTGCAGCATCGGCGCCTCGGATCCGAAATAGCCTTCCAGCAGCGGCAGAAAATCGTCCGACAGATAGAATGCCGTCAACGCACGGTCGGCCAGCAGGCGGAAGTCGGCGTCGTCGCGACGCAGCGCTATTGCATAGGGTTCATGCGTAAAGAGCCGATCACCGATCTCGAGCGACGATGAATCGCGTGCCCTCTTGGCCAGGCTGATGAGTAGCACCTGATCGGCGATATAGGCGTCGATCTTGTGATCCTCCAGCGCCTTAAGCCCGTCCTCGTGCGTTTCGAAATCGGAAAGCTTCGTCTTCGAGGCTTGGATGGCCAACGCCTCGCGCAGGGTCGTTCCAGTTGTTGTGCTTGCCCGCACCCCGATTACCCGTGTGGAGGGGACACGCTGGCTGACCGGGCGAACAGCGGGCTTCTCGAGAAAAAGAGTCTGCAGATAGTTAGGCGAATCTTTGCGGAGCAGCGCGGTCGCCCCCGTCAGAAAGATTGGCTGTGAGAAGTCAACGATTTCTCGCCTCTTCAAATTGACTGTGATCGCGCCGCAAAGCAGGTCGATCTGTCCGTTTTTCACTGCATCGAAGCCGTTGGCGAGCGTCATTTCAACGTATTCGCGCTTCAGTTGCGGAACCCGATACTCTATTTCGTCGGCGATCTTGCCACACAGGTCGATGGCATATCCCGTCGGATCGGCGCCCGATTTGACGGAGGAAAAGGGCGCCTCGTCGGTAATGTAGCCGATACGCACACTGCCGCGCTGGGTGACCGTATCGAGCGTCGCAGCGCCGGCCGCGATCGCGGAAAGCCACAGGGCAACATTCGCCAGCAGAAATCGTCTCATGCACTTTGCCATGGGCATGAACCTCACCACGAAAAAAAACGGCGATCTAAAAGGCGTACGCGCAGATTATGGGCAGTCAGCCATTTGTCAACTCAGGGCACCTCGCTGTCGCGGGACGGAAAAGCCCCATCTTGCACTGCAGGTCGGGCGCCTGGATCAACATGTGAAGCCGTTGGCAGCCATTACAGCGGCGCGCGTGACGCCCACGTCGGCAGCCCACACGGTGCTGCTTTATGGATCAACTCCACGGCGCTATTTTGCGACAGGAGAGATCCGGGTTGGCATAGAGCCATTACGCGCGTTATGCCTTGTTGTGTTCCATCGCCAGTTCTGCCTCGAGGCTTTCCGCATCGCGGAAGATCGTGACAACCGCCAGAACGCGTCCGCCGTGCGTGAAGCGCAGGAGGCAGTCCTTCGCAGCAATGTCGCCCTCGATCTCGATCGCGTCCCATCTCTCGGCGTGTCCGACATAATTGATCGGGATGTCGTAATGCTGGCTCCAGAAAAACGGCACATCCGTGAACTCCTTCCGGCGTCCGAGCATGTTCAGCGCAGCGGTAGCACCCTGCCGCTCGGCCACGACCCAATGCTCAACTCTGATGTTCTCGCCGCTGTGGGGGTCGGGCCACCGCGCGATATCGCCGGCCGCATATATCCCCGGCGCGCTGGTCTCCAGATAGGCATCGACCACGACACCCCGATCGATGGTAAGCCCCGCTCTTTCGGCGAGATCGACCCGCAGGCGCACGCCGATGCCGGCAACGACCAGGTCGGCAGTCAGCGTGCTGCCGCTCGTCAGCAAAACCTCGCTGGCGCCGATGCTCGCAGCGGTATCTTTCAAATGGAAGACGACACCATGTTCATCATGCAGGGCGCGGATGAAGTCGCCCATCTGGGGACCTAGCACCCGTTCCATCGGCCGTTCCTCAGGCGCCACGACATGCACTTCGACACCGCGGGTCCGAAGCGCGGCAGCGACCTCGAGGCCGATGAAGCTGGCGCCCAGCACGACAGCGCGCCGCGCCGCGCCGCTCTGCGCGATGATCGCGCGACTGTCGGCAAGCGAGCGCAGTGTGTGGACATGAGGCTGGTCGGCACCCGGTATGCTGAGGCGCACCGGTTCGGCGCCGGTCGCTAGCAGCAATTTGTCGAAGGCAACCCGGCCGCCATCGGCGAGCACGACCTCTCTGGCGCGGACATCAATGTCGGCAACCTTCGTTCCGAGGCGTACCTCGATGCCGTTCTTGGCATAAAAGCCTTCCGTGCGCAGTGGGATCCAGTCTTCGGGAGCCTTGCCCGCAAGATAGTCCTTCGAGAGGTTGGGGCGGTCGACCGGCAACGCCTCGTCGTCGCTGATCATGACGATGGCGCCCTGATATTGTTCGCGCCGCAGTCTTTCGGCTGCGGCAAAAGCCGCCGCGCCACCGCCGACGATGACGATTCTTCCCGGCAAGACCTCGGCATTGCTATCGCGCGAGGCTTGCGACGATTTCTTGCGTTTATCGCCAACGAAAATCCTATCGCCGCGCTGCTCGACCGACCAGCACGTGAGCGGCGACAGGGCCGGTGCGCGCAGGGCCTCTCCGGTTCGCAGGTCGAAGCAGGCATGATGCCAGGGGCAACGAACACTGTCGTCGACAACCAGGCCGTCGACCAGCGGTCCGCCATAGTGCGAACAGGTGGCGGCAACGGCAAATATCTCTGCTCCACGACGCACGAGAAGCACGGGCTCGCCGTCTTTGTGACCAACCAGCTTGCCTCCATCGGGAAGGTTGTCGAGTGCTATTCCGAGGGCGAGATCGGGTCCCTTCGGATCTGAGCGGCTATCGGTCATTTTCTCCTCCGTCAAAAGGCAGCTGCCGGTATCGCCTGCTGCGAGGAGGTTGCCCAGGCAGCTCCCTTAAATTCTCGGGCTATTCTGCCCTTTAGGTAAGTGAATATGGCTCGAAGTAAACGTCGCCAAATACATCTGGAGTCGCTTTCGCTGTTTCCAATGATGCCGCGTTCGGAACAGGTGGCCCGCTTGTTTCGCACCTTGACCCAGCGCAAGCTTGAGGACCCCAGGGAGGGCAGCGATTATCTACAAAGCTGTCCAGCGCGACATGGCGGTGGAGTTTTCGGACTCGCCATCAAATCGCTGCGCCTTGGGCGCCGCGCCAGTTCGTCGCGCGAGGGTGCAGCGAATTTCCTCGGATTGTGCTTGTCGAGCTTAAAATGAGGTTGTCTGGATAGAACGCAACCGCCTCGGGCAACGCTCTCCTTGTGACAGTCTAGGGGCGTCCAATACGATGCAAGTCACTGCGCTGCAGCGTTGTGCTGCAAAAGCGCGGAGCCTTCCATAATGAGATATCTACAGGAAAAACTGACATCCAAACGAAACGACGGCAATGGCCAATGGCATCGTTAGCATGGCGATGCTTTGCCAGTCGGTTTGATGTCCATAGTCTCGCGCTTCCGAGTTCATTCCAGCTACCCCCTCATGGAAGCAGCCTACCCGACTTAGTGGCCGTGTCGTCTCAAAATAAGTTTCTGGTTGTAATATTCGCGGCAGATCGAGACCGCGTTCGGCGCTCAGCCTAAACCTTTCTGACATCTTGCAATTTGAGGCTTTCAATGACGGGCTTCCGGTCCCTCAAAGGTATTGCCGCGTGCATCGCCGATGCAGATCGGCGTCGAGACACCATATGCGTCTCAGCTAGGGAGAGGCTAGTCATTGAGAGGCACCGTAGCGTTCTGCCTGGGATTGGAGCTCGACAGGGTTAACCCGTGTGCCCACTGCCGACACGTTTCTTGGTGTTATTCGCAGCGCGCGCAAGGCGTTCAGGATGACCGCAACATCGATTGCCTCCTGAAGGAGCGCGCCCTGGACTGGCGTGAGGTAGCCAAGGGCTGCGGCAACCATTCCGGCCATGGAAAGACCGATGCCCGCGAAGACGCTTTCGAGCGCGATCCCGCGTGATCGCTTAGCCACTTCTAGCCCCGAAACGAGCCGACCGAGGTCGTCAACCAGCAGAACAACGCTAGCAGCCTCGGCGGAGGCGGCCGCCCCCCGTGCTCCCATTGCTACGCCGATATCGGCGGCCGCCAATGCGGGAGCGTCGTTGACGCCGTCGCCCACCATCATCACCGGCCCGTTCTTGCGTTCGGTCAGCACCAGAAGAACTTTCTGGTCGGGCGTCAGGTCGGCGCGGACGGCATCAAGCCCGAGCCCTTCAGTAACGGCCTCGGCGACGGCGTGACGGTCGCCTGTGGCAAGCACAATCCGTCTAATGCCACTGCGGCGGATGCCGGAAAGGAAGCCTGCCGTTTCCCGGCGCAACGGGTCGGACAGGACCAGATTTCCCGCGAGCTGGCCGTCCACCGCGACCGCGACCAGCACAGAGCCCGCTTCGGATTCCTGATCCGGAGCCCGCGATCTGCCAATCTTGCTGATCACGAAATCTGTCCCGCCCACGACGACGGATCGGCCGTCCACCTGAGCCGCGACCCCGTCTCCTGGAACTTCCTCGATATGCGTCGGTATTGGCAGGGGCATGCCCTGCGCGCGTGCCGAGGCAACGATCGCCTGTGCCATGGGGTGCTTCGATGCCTGATCGGCTGCCGCAGCCAAGCGAAGCACTTCACCCGGCTGCAAGTCGGCATAAGTGTCGACCGACACAATCTGCGGACGGCCGTCCGTCAGTGTGCCGGTCTTGTCGAGGATCAATGTTTGGGCCTGCGTGAGTGCCTCGAGGGCCCTCGCGCCCTTGATCAGCACGCCAAAGTGCGTTGCCCTCGATAGGCCCGCGACCAGCGCGACCGGCACCGCAAGGATCAGAGGGCAGGGTGTGGCTACGACCAGCACGGCTACGGCCCGGATTGGGTCATCGGTCATCCACCACGCGGCAGCGGCAAGCGTGGCCGTAACGACGAGGAACAGGATCGAATAGCGATCTGCCAGTCGAGACATCGGCGCCTTCGACCGCTGCGCCTCCTCGACCAGACGGACGATTCCTGCATAGGTGCTCTCCGCAGCGCGGCGGCTTGCGCGCAGATCGAAGGCATCACCCACATTGGTCGAGCCGCTCATCGCCTCTTGCCCGTGCATCAGTCTCACAGGCATCGATTCACCTGTCATGGCTGACTGGTCGACGACCGCGCGCGCGCTCTCGACAGTTCCGTCGACAGGCGCGACGTCCCCTTGCCGAATGAGGAGAAGGTCGCCGGGTGCGATTTGGTTGAGCAACACCTCTTCCAACGCGCCGTCGCGGTATCGGGCGGCGGTGCGTGGAATACGTGAGAGGAGGTCTTGCATGTTACGGCGGGCACGGCCTTCGGCAAAGCTCTCGAGGAATGTGCCTCCAGTGTACATCAGCGCGACGACGGCCGCGGCGAGCGTCTCACCGAAGACAAGCGCGGCCGACATGGACAGAGCCGCCACGATGTCGAGGCCGACCTCGCCTCTCCAGAGGCTTCGGACAATCTCGATGATTAGGACGGCAAGGACAGGAACGACCCCCGCGACCCAGACCATCTCGGCGAGATCAACATTTCCGGCAAGCCTCAGGCTGGCCCCAACCGTAAGGCCGGTAAGGGCAACAGCCAGAATGGCAATCTTGAACCTGTCCCTGCCTTGCCCGCTCATCTCGCCTTCGGTTTACTGGTTTATGTTACCCCGACTCAGGGCGCCCGGAATTGTGCCCTAGCGTTTGTCGCAGTTCTCATCGCCGTTGATGAGGAGTGCGTCCAGGCCGACTTTAGGGGGCATTGAGGCGCCCTCCAAGTGTTCTTGACCACCAGCACACTCACTCGTCCAAGCATCATCCAGCCTGCTGTCACCACGGTCATGCCGACGAGGCATTCAGCGGCCGCGACGCGCCGAGGAGGCCATCTGTATGCGAGAGCCCCCAGATCGACAGTCGCCGGAGGTCACATAGCGGCTTCGACGTGCAGCCAAATGACACGCGGATGTAACCGAACTACAGAGGCTTCAAGCACATGTCGATCGCGGGTCGGGAGCAGCCGAAATCGAAGCCCTCCTGAAAATGCCGAGGCCGCGGCTATTGTCGCGGCCTGGCTGTAGAACAGAGAAGCGCAAGGCTCGACGGGGTTCTGAGGGGCCCTGAGTTAACCCTGCTCACAGAGGGACTGCGAACAAGTTTCAGAATAACCTATTGGGGCGAAGGGCAGGATGCCTCCGTTTGAGGGGGAGGGCTAGTCATTCGGTGGGAGGCGCAAAGGACGAGGCCCGCAGGGGTGTGCACGGACCTCGGAACACTATCACAGGAAGTGGCCGCATTTTCTGGCCGGGGTCATAAAAGCACAGCCGACCATCGATCGCACGTACGCCAATGTTGGTAACTGGCGCTGCAGCTGGTAGGAACTGTTTCGAGAGTTCTGAGAGGCGTAGGCGTTGCGGCCGAGTTCACCCCTTGGGTGTCTCCCGATCAGGCAAGATCTTCGTCTGACAAGACTAGAAAGTGGTTTCCTGCACCAACCACCAGACAGGAAGAAATGCCAACGCGATCGCTGCCAGCCAGACCGAGGCGAACTTGATCAGGTACTGCCGTCTCGCTTTGGCTTCGTTCCACTCGTAGTACATCGCCAACTCCCAACTTTAGCCTGTTGTTACTGGAGCATTGCTTTAACGGCGAGTCGAGTGCGGAACTGCAACACTCGTGATCTCGCTTGGGGGGCGGTTTCCAAAATCGGGTCCGTGAACCCTATTCCTGACGCCGCGAGGTGGTTCGTCGCGCCTGGCGGCTACGGAATTTGCAGCAGTGGCGAACATCGCCCAGATGTCGTCTGAGAAGTCTCAATTTAGGCGCCAATCGCAGCGCCGCTCGCGCCTGGCAACTCGTAGCCATAGACGGACGAAAGGAATGCAGGCTTGTCTTTCCCAGTCACAGGCGGCAAAGGACGCATCGCATTCGAATTTTGTCCGAACGTTGCGAAATGACTCCCATCGGCGGGGCGGTGCCAAAATCAGTTGGGTACGATGTCCCATTTTTCGTCAGGGTTGAAGCGCGTCATTTTCGCGACCGCCGCGGCGGTGTTGGTGCCGAGATCGCGTTCGTAGACGACGCCCTTCTCGCTCACCAGGAA